>CAZSGS010000324.1:0-3530 GCA_964606365.1 uncultured Wenzhouxiangella sp.
CCGGGGTCAACACGCTGTTCAATGGCCTGCTCAACACCCCCGGCTTCAAGGACCTGGACTTCTCGAGCCTGCGCATGACCCTCGGTGGCGGCATGGCGGTTCAGCGCGCCGTCGCCGAACGCTGGAAGGAAGTGACCGGGGTGACGCTCATCGAGGCCTATGGCCTGACGGAAACCTCGCCGGCGGCGTGCATCAACCCCATGGACCTGGAAGACTACAACGGCGCCATCGGCCTGCCGATCTCCTCGACCGAATGCCGCGTCATCGATTCCGACGGCAACCCACTGCCCGTCGGCGAAACCGGTGAACTCTGCGTGCGTGGCCCGCAGGTCATGAAGGGCTATTGGGATCGACCGGAGGAAACCGCCAAGGTTCTTGGCGAAGACGGCTGGCTGCGAACCGGCGATATGGCGAAGATGGACGAGCGCGGCTTCTTCTACATCGTCGACCGAAAGAAGGACATGATCCTGGTCTCGGGCTTCAACGTCTATCCCAACGAGGTCGAAGACATCATCGCCGCCCATCCCAAGGTGCTGGAGGTCGGTGCCATCGGCGCACCCGACGAGAAATCGGGCGAAGTGGTCAAGGCGGTGGTCGTGCGCAAGGACGAGTCGCTGACGGTCAAGGAGTTGCGGGCATTCTGCCGCAAGGAGCTGACCGGCTACAAGGTGCCCAAATACGTCGAGTTCGTCGAGGAACTGCCCAAGACGAACGTCGGCAAGATCCTGCGGCGCGAGCTGCGCGATCTCTACGGCGAGGCCCGCAGCTCGCAGGACTGAGGCGCCCGCCGGGCGGGCACGCCCTACACGCTTGCCGCGGTTGGATGCACAGCCCGGTTGACGCGAATCAGTCGAGCAGGTCGGACTCGTCCGGCCGCTCCGACAGGCCGGATACACCGACGCCGATCAGGCGCACGGCGAATTGCTTTCGCCAGTCGGTCCAGCCCTCGATCAGGGCCCGTGCCCCGTCGGCTATTCGATCGGCGTTGCGGGTGTAGCCGCCCAGGGCCTGACTGCGCGTGATGGTCGAGAAGCCGCTCGAGCGCAACTTGATCGTCACCGTACGCGCATAGAGCCCACGTTTGGCCATTCGCCGCGCCACTTTCTCCGCCTGGCCACGCACGACCGCCATCAGACTCTCGATATCGTGATGGTCTTGCGAAAAGGTGGTTTCCTGGCTGATCGACCGGCGCAGGCGCTCGACGCTGACCTCGCGTTCGTCGATGCCGGCCGCGCGCTCGATCAGTTCATAGGCATGCTCCCCGAACACGCCCGACAACACGTCGAGGTTGGTACGCCGCAGCTGACCGACGGTGAACACGCCGATATCGTGCAGCCGTTCGGCCGTGCGCGGCCCGATCCCCCAAAGCCGGCGAATCGGCAGCGGGTCGAGGAACCGCTTGACCCGATCGGCGGGAATGTGGACCAGCCCGTCGGGCTTGTCGTAGTCGGAGGCGATCTTGGCCAGCAGCTTGTTGTGGGACATACCGACCGATGCCGTCAGTCCGGTCTGTTCGGCAATCCGGCGCTTGAGCCGGCTGCCGATCGCGATCAACGACTCCCCGCGCCGGCCTACGCGCTCGCTGACATCGATGAACGCCTCGTCGAGACTCAGCCCTTCGACCCGATCGCCGATCTCGTGAAACAGCTCGAAGACGCGGCGTGACACCTCGCGGTAGCGATCGAAGCGCGCCGCGACGAAGACACCCGCCGGGCACAGGCGCCTCGCGCGAGCGCCGGGCATGGCCGAACGAACGCCGTACTGTCTGGCTTCGTAGCTGGCCGCCGCGACCACCCCGCGGCTGCTGCCGCCGCCGACCATGACCGGTCGGCCCCGCAACTCGGGGTGATCGCGCTGCTCGATGCTGGCGTAGAAGGCATCCATGTCGACATGGATGATGGACCGCCGGGTCACTGGGTTGTCGGGTTCAGATCGTGCGTGTCGGCTTGTCGCTGTCGAGCATGCCGGCGAGCAGGGAAACGATGGTGCTCTGGGCCTGCTGTCCCTCGGCGCTGTCGGAGAATTGCACACCCACGCCGCTGTTGGCGGTATGGCGACCGCCCGACGGCGTCAACCACGCGACCTTGCCGGGAATCGCGATCCGCTCCTCGCCCATCAGGCCGAGCAGGATCAGAACCTCGTCGCCGAGGTGGAACTGCTTTTTGGTGGGCACGAACAGCCCGCCATTGATCAGAAACGGCATGTAGGCGCCGTAGAGCTCCTGCTTGTTCTCGATGTTGTAGGAGAGAATGCCTTTCTGGGCCATCGACTCACTTCCGCGCCGGTTGGGACGCCTCCCATTCTAGCAGCCAACGGCCCAGAAGCAGATCCTGGCGCACCACGCCGCGCACCGCCTCGCGGTGGCCGTCGAGCGCCATCTGCCACAAGCGGGCCAGATCGCGGCGATCGAGCGCTTCGGGCAGGCGTTTGCCGGCCGGTTGCCAGCCCCCGGCGCGGCTCACATGCGACATGATCACGCTCACCCACCGTCCCAGCCACTGCCAGCTCGCGGCGGGGTCGGCCTGCCAGCGCTCCAGCACTTCGGCGTGGGGACGCGCCTCGATCAGGTCGTCGAGCATGGCCAGCCCCGTGCCCAGATCGTCGGACTCCAGCATCTCGAGCGCAGCCAGCGGCGCGCCGCCGCTGAGCTGCAGAGCCGCTTCCCGCTGTTGCGTCCCGGCGTCCGGGTAGGCGTCGGCCAACCAGGCCGCGGCGATTTCGGCGTCGGGCGCCCTCAGCGGCCACTGCTGGCAGCGCGAGCGGATGGTCGCCGGCAGTCGTGCCGGCTGCTCGCTGAGGAGAATCAACCAGGCGCCCGACGGCGGTTCCTCGAGCGTCTTGAGCAGGGCATTGGCGGCATTTCGATTCATCGCGTCGGCCTGCGGCACGAGTCCGACGCGGTGCGTCCCCATGGTGGACGTCAACTGAAGCCGCGAGATCAGCTCCCGCACCTGGTCGACGCCGATCCCCTGCTTGTCCTCGGGCACGACCATCACGAACAGATCCGGATGACTGCCGCCCTCGAACAGGCGGCAGCTCTGGCATTCGCCGCAGGGCTCGCCGTCGCGCGGTTGGCCACAGAGCAGCAGGCGTGCGAGCCACTCACCGAGCTCGCGCTTGCCGATTCCGCGCGGGCCGTGAACAAGCGGCGCATGTCCGAGTCGCTGGGTCTCGATTCGCTCGCGCAGCTCACGGCATGGGGTTTCGAGCCAGGGCAGCATCACTTCACGCTCCTGGCCAGGGCGTCTTCGATCGCCGCCTTCACCGCGTCGAGCGGGCGGGTGGCATCGATCACGACGAACCGCTCCGGTTCTCGCCCGGCCCGATCCAGGTAGGCCCGACGCACCCGCTCGAGAAAGTCCGGCTGGCTTTGTTCCATGCGATCGGGTCCGCCGTCTCGACCGCGGATGCGCGCCATGCCGACTTCCACGGGCACATCCAGCAGCAAGGTCAGGTCGGGCTCGAATCCCGGGTGGACCAGGCCCGCGAGCGTCTCCACCGCCGCCTCGCCCAGCGCCCGCCCGGCCCCC
>CAZSGS010000325.1:0-3522 GCA_964606365.1 uncultured Wenzhouxiangella sp.
TGATCACCGGCGAGGAAGACTTCCGCACGCCGATATCGGAAGCCGAGCAGTACTACCAGGCGCTCAAGCTCGCGCGGGTGGACACCGTCATGATGCGCCTGCCCGGCACTTCCCACGGCATCGCCAGCCGGCCCTCGAGGCTGATCGCCAAGATCGACAACATCCTGGCCTGGTTCGAGCGCTACGACGAGGGCGACTAAAACCCAATGCAGATGGCCGGGGTTCCGGGCGCCGCGCAGCGGCCGTCCGGGATCTCGTTCGTCTCCGCCGGCCTGAACGATCCTGCCCGGCTCGTGCCGAGACGTTGACACATGCTTCACATCCTCCGAGTTACACAGACAATGCGGCGTCAAGCGCCGCGCCATCAGGGAGAGGCCAACATGGATGAAGTTCTGCGAGCGGCTGCTCTGGCAACGGCCGTACTTTTCGGTGCGACTGCGACGGCTGCGGACCTGCAGGTGCCGCAGGAATATCCGACGATCCAGTCGGCCGTCGACGCCGCCGCCAGCGGCGATCGAATCCTACTGGCCCCCGGAAGCTACGTCGAAACGGTCGTCATCGACGACCAGCAGCTCGTACTGGAAGGATCGGAGGGCGCGGCGAGCACCGAACTGGCCGGTGCCGGTGACGGCGAAGCCGCTTTCCTGATCACTCTCAGCGGCGCCGCTGCCGATCTTGAAGTGCGCGGGCTGACCGTGACCGGCGGGTTCGGCGAGGCGGGTTCCTTCGGCGCCGGTCCGGGCGGCGGCGTCCTGGTGGATGGCGCATCCTTGACCGTCCGCGACAGCCGCTTCGTCGGCAACGCCGGCATTACCGGCGGCGCCATCCAGGTCGTCGAAGGCAGTCTGGCCGTGCACGACAGCATTTTCGAAGGCAACGAGGCGCTCCACGGCGGCGCGGTCTATCTCGAGTTTTCCAGCGCGAGCATTCAAGACAGCGCGTTCGCCGCCAACGAGGCCACCAACTTCGGCGGTGCCGTCGCCGCGTTCCAGGGCGATATCCAGATGACCGACACCGAGCTCGCCGGCAACACGGCCGACCAGTTCGGCGGCGCCGTGTATGCACAGCACGCCGCTGTCGACCTCGAACGCCTGCTTGCCGTCGGCAACGGCCGCGCCGAGCAGGGCGAACACGGTGGCTGGATCATCCAGACCTCCGGCGGGGGTGCCGTCTACACCACCGGTAGCTCGGGCCGTCTGCGCGACAGCCGCATTCTCGACAACGTGGCCGCGGCCGGCTCCGGCGTCTACATCGCCGGCGACGGCGAGCTCGAACTCATCAACAACCTGCTCGCCGGCAATGGCGCCGATTGCAACTGCGGGCAGGGCGCGGTCTACGCCAACGCCTCGAGCCCGACGCTGATCAACAACACCATCGCAGACAACGGCGGCGTGCTCGGACTGTTCACCACCTACAACGCCTTCCCCACGGTGCGCAACACGATCGTGGCAGGACGCAGCGGAGGGTCGGAGGTTTTTGCTCCAATCGGCGGCAACGGCCTGAGCGATGTCGACTTCTCCCTCCTGCAGGGCGAATCGGGCGGCGTCGACCTGGGCGACAACGTGATGGTCGTCGAGGATTTCCCGCAGCTCGACACCGAAAACGACTACGCCCCGCTCGAAGAATCGCTCGCCATCGACGCCGGCCTGAACGACGCACTGCCCGGCGACATCACTACCGACCTGCTGGGTAACCCACGCATCGCCGAGGCCAATGGCTCGGGTGCCCTCATCGACCTCGGCGCGATCGAGTTTCAGTCCTCCCAACCCACTCCGGATCGCATCTCCCACCAGGACTTCATGAACCACTAGGACGCTACCCGTTGGGCGGCTGCGCGTGAAAACCCGGAAGGCGCGCGGCGCTTAACCTGGATCTCGTCCCCTACGGCCGGCAGATGCAGGTCGGGGTCGCCACCCCGACGCTCGACCTCAATCAACCCTCCGCCAAGCACCCGGCTCCAATCCCTCCACCGACCATTCTCCAATCGACCATCGAACCAGCCTGAGGGTGGGGTGCCCCACCGCCGCGGTCATCCGCCGCAGCTGCCGATTGCGACCTTCCCGCAAGACGATCTCGAGCCAAACGTCGACCACGTTCTTGCGATACCGCACCGGCGGATCGCGCGACCAAAGCCCTTCCGGCGCCGCAATCCGCCGAACCTTCGCCGGCCGCGTCCACCCGTCCTTCAGTTCCACACCCCGGCGCAGCCTCTCCAGCGCATCCTCGTCCGGCTCCCGCTCGACCAGCACAAGGTAGGTCTTCGGCAACTTGAACTTCGGCGAGGCGATCCGCGCCTGAAGCCCGCCCTCGTCGGTCAGCAGCAGCAGCCCCTCCGAATCCTTGTCCAGCCGCCCGGCGGGATACACGCCGGGCACGTCCACGAAGTCCGCCAGCGTCGGACCCTCGCCGGTGAACTGGCAGAGCACACCAAAGGGTTTGTTGAAAGCGATCAGCATCCGAAAAGGATAGCCGCTGTAGAGGCAGCGCGCAGCCCGCTGCCCCAAGTCACTTGAATCGTCCGGCCCGGACAGGCAGTATCGACCTCAGGGAAGGGCAATGGAAGCGTGCCACGAGCCGAAGTTGCAGCATGGTCCTCATCGCGAAAACCGCAATTGAACCAGAAAACAGCCGGTTGTCTCAACGCGGGCCCAATGCGTGCGTACTAAAGGGCCATTCTGCCGCTTTAGTCGCTAAGAACCACTTTTCAAATCTAGTTAGCTGTTAATTGCTCAATGGGAACAAAGCTCTCACCTGCTGACGCGCAGCTGTATCGGAGAATTGACGAGGTTCTTCACTACATTTGGGATCCTATCGGCGTGTGTGGTGCTCCGGGCGCACGAGATGAATACTATGCGTATCTCGCCAAGGTCTATAACCTCGTGCAAGCGAGTGCCTCCGAACAAGAGATCGCGTCGTATCTGCTTGAGACTGAAACAGGTCATATGGGCTTGTCATCCTCAGACCCGGAGAAGGCTCAACGGGTAGCCGAAATCTGCATTTATTGGCGAGAATGGATCTCTGAGGAAGGGCATTAGCATGTCCGCACTTAACAAATCGCTCAAGTACGTTCCGGCCCTACGGGCCTCCACCGGACGCGGCTAAAGCCGCGCCGCTTAGCTCAGACGTTATGTGAAATGAGTCATCCCATCGCTAAGGACAAAACTTTTAAGCTCATGGATGGGGCTGAGTGGGCCGATCACGAAGATTGCCTCATTGGCAATGCCAAGGGCATCGAGAGTCTACGGGACGCCTGTGACGTTGCCTTGAAAGAGGGGGTCTACTACGGAAGTGACCTCGGCGATTACGTGGGGGTAAAAGTTATAGAGGACTCTTGGTTTTCCGATCCTGAGGACAGTAGCTCCACCAATCTCGGAAACCTTGTGGGAGGCGCCATCTTTGCGTGTGTGCTCCTTTTCATGGCCGTTGGCATGTTTACGATAGGGAAGGCAGTCTTTGAGCTATTCACATAACCCGGTTGTTGCAAAAAGATCGCCCGTTTTTGGGCTCATGCCGCCTTGTCTA
>CAZSGS010000326.1:0-2596 GCA_964606365.1 uncultured Wenzhouxiangella sp.
TCTGTGTTCATCTGTGGGCATATTTTTTCTTTTCATTATTTCTGATCGTTCAGCCTCATCCGCGACCGGCAACGGTCTCCCAGCGCGCCGAGATCAGCATCCATTCGTCGTCGTCGAGCCGCCAGCCGGTGGTCAGCTTGTACCAGCCGCCGGTCCGGGGGATCAGGCCCGTTCCGCCCGTCACGACCGCGTGCATGGTTGCGGTCGCCCGATTCTCGCCCTGAAGCTCGACTTCGATATCGGCCAGGCGGGCCCTGAGGCTGTCGTGGGCGAGCATTTCCCGCCTCAGCAGGAGTCCGGCGGCCCGTCGATCGAGATTGCGGGTCGCTGCGCTGAAATCCTCGGCGATGGGCGCCAGGAAAGCGCGCACCTTGCCCTCGGCGAGGTCGGACTGCATGGCCTCGATGCGACTGCGGATCTGCTGCTCGTCGGGCGGCCGCTCGCCGCAGGCCGCCAGAAGTGCCAGACACAGGACGGGCAGCCAGGCCGCGCGGGCTGTCGTCACTTGAGCTGGTCCTCGCTCAGGTAGGTCTCGAGCAGGCGCGAAGCGACGACGATCAGGTCGTACTCGGTCACGAGCCCGACCAGCCTCCCGTCTTCGACGACCGGGAGGCTGCTCAGGCGGTTGTCCCGCATCAGGCGAATGGCCTCGACCGTGGTGGTCTCGGGAGAGACCGTAATCGGGTCCGGGCGCATGATGTCGCGAACCGTCACCGCCTCGTCACCGCGGTTGCCGCGAGCGATCAGTCGCAGGAGCTGGCGGTGGGACACGAGCCCGAGCAGCAGCCCGGCATCGTCCTCGACCGGGACGTGCCGTATATGCCGCCATTCCATCAGGCTGGCGGCAAAATCGACGATATCGTCGGGGCGGACCGTGAACAGGTCGGTGGCCATGAACTGGCCGACGTTGCGATAACTGTCGCGCCAGTCCTGCTGGCTGCAAAGGCTGGCCAGTTCCCAGTCCGAGACCGGCTTGCCCGATTCGGACTGTTCGATCATCGACGAGACCAGGGCGCGGAGTCGTTCGTGCTCGTTGCCCTGATCGCGCATGTTTTCCAGGGACTCGAGCTGCCAGCGCGCACCGGTACGTCGATTCTCGACCCGGTTGCGGATGACGCCGAGATAGCGATCGATATCGCGCTCGTCGATTCCGGCCTCGACCAGTCCCACGCGCGCCAGCGGCAGCAGCTCGTCGATGATCAGTTCCTGGGCCGTGACCTGGCGATTGTCGAACCAGACCTGTTGCGCCCGCAGGCCTTCACGCGCGGCGGCCAGGAAGTTGCTCTTGGCGTCGCTGAAGTTCAGGTGGTCCCGGATATCGTCGATGGTGTGCGAAAGGCGCGACATCATGCCGAAGAAGAACGCGGCATTGGCCACTTCATCGAGCACGGTCGGCCCGGACGGTATGACGCGGTTTTCAATTCGCAGATGCGGCTTGCCGTTGTCGGAAATGCCGTAGCAGGCGCGGTTCCAGCGATAGACGGTTCCGTTGTGCAGGCACAGCGCTCGCAACCGCGGCACTTCGCCGCGGGCAACCATCCCGATGGGATCGTCTTCGAACTCGGTGGTCAGGACGACTCTGAATCGCGCGATATCCTCCTTGAAGATCTCGATCACCGACTCGTCGATCCAGTGATCGCCGAAGTGCACGCGCGGCTTGTGTCCGCGGGCAGCATGCGCTTCCGAGCGCGCATCGATCGAATGTTCGAAAACGGCAATGCGTGTCTCGTGCCAGAGCCGTTTGCCCAGCAGAATGGGCGAATTGACACAACTGGCCAGCAGGGGGCCCGTGACCGCCTGGGCGATGTTGTAGAGGTGGGCAAACTCCTCCGCGCCAACCTGGAAATGGACCTGGAAGCTGGTATTGCAGGCCTCGAGCATCAGATTGTCGTGGTTGATGTTGAGCTGGTCGATGCCCTTGACCGCGAACTGGAAATTGCTGCCCCGCAGGCGCAAGAGCGCCTCGTTGAGTGCGAAGTAGCGGGCCCTGGGCACCATCGCGTCGAGCGACATGTGCTCCCGCGTCAGCGTGGGCAGGATGCCGACCAGTGCGACCCGGCTACCGACGCCGGCGGCCTTCGAGCGGGCGATATCGAGTACTTCATCGGCTTCGCGCTCGAGTTGCCGAAGGCAGTCGCCGCCCAGCTCCAGGGGGGAGAGATTGGCCTCCATGTTGAAAAGGCCGAGTTCGTGCGTGAAACGTGGATCCTCGATCGTCTCCAGGATCTGCATCGCCGTCAGCGCCGGCCGGCAAGACTGGTCGACGAGAAACATCTCCTGCTCCGCGCCAATCCGTCGGATGCCCGACTCGATCATCCCGGAACCGAGCATATCCTCGAGCGCACGCACCTCGTCGAGCAGCGCCTTCATGAAAGCACGACGCGTTCGTTCGTCGGCGGTCTGTTCGACGTTCTGTTCGCCCATGGGAGTGCCTGCGACTGACTGGCTTCCCGGCGATCATATACGCCACTCGCGAAAGGGGCAAATCCAGCCGCAGGGGCCGCCCCGGCGCTTGTCTCGGGCCACTGACTGTGCCAAGCTTTGGCGATACCGCAACAGAACGGACGGAAGGGAGACCCGATGAGCGACAAGCCCT
>CAZSGS010000326.1:2606-3485 GCA_964606365.1 uncultured Wenzhouxiangella sp.
CCCTGGCTTGAACATTATCCGGAAGGGGTATCGGCCGAGATCGACATGGACGAATTCAATTCGGTCGTCGACGTGATCGATACGAGCTGCAACGAGTTCCGGGACAAGGTTGCCTACATGAATTTCGGCGCCGAGTTGACCTTCGGCCAGGTCGACCGATACAGCGCGGCGTTCGCCGCCCGGCTGCAGGCCATGGGACTGGAAAAGGGCGATCGCATCGCGATCATGATGCCCAACGTCCTGCAATACCCGATCGCGGTTTTCGCGGCCTTGCGCGCCGGCCTGGTCGTCGTCAACACCAACCCGCTCTACACCGCCCGGGAACTCAAGCACCAGCTCAGCGATTCCGGCGCGAAGGCGATCGTCATCATGGACAATTTCGCCAGCGTGCTCGAAGCGGTCATCGACGACGTGGAAATCGAGCATGTGATCCTCACGCGCATGGGCGACATGCTCGGCACCCTGAAAGGCGCATTGACCAATTTCGTCGTGCGGCACGTCAAGAAGATGGTGCCTGCGTACACCCTGCCAACGGCGCAGTCGTTCAACACCATTCTGCGCGAGGGCGCGGACGAGCGCTTCCTTCCGGTCGAACTCGGTCACGACGACATCGCCTTCCTGCAGTATACCGGCGGCACGACCGGTGTATCGAAGGGCGCGGTACTCACGCACGGCAACATGGTGGCCAACATGCAGCAGGCCTCGGCCTGGCTGGGCGGCCGGCTCAACGTCGGCGAGGAAACCATCATCACCGCCCTGCCCCTCTACCATATCTTTGCCTTGACGGCGAATTGCCTGGTCTTCATCAAGCTCGGCGGGCGCAACGTCCTGATCACCAACCCGCGCGACATGCCCGGTTTCGTCAAGGAACTGGCCAAG
>CAZSGS010000327.1:0-3476 GCA_964606365.1 uncultured Wenzhouxiangella sp.
CGCGGAAAGTGATATGGCGCAGGTGCTCGCCGCGGTCGATCAGCTGCGTGATGCGGTTCACGACCTGGCCAGTCACCAGATCAACCAGCGTCGTCAGTTGGTCGAAGAGTTGCGCACGGCAGCTCGCTCCGGCTTTTCCGAAGTCGAGGCGGCCGCACGCAGTACGCTCAATCGCCTGACCGGGAAAGGTTGAGCGACTCGGGTACCCGTTCGGGGGCGGATCATGCCGCCCCCGACTCCCGGCGACATCCTGATCGGTCCCTGATCGATATTTTTCTCGACGCGCTGTGGGCCGAGCGCGGTATTGCGCCGGCGACAGCTGACGCCTACCGGCACGATCTGGAACAATTCCTCGGGCAAATGTCCCGGCCCTTGGCGGAGACCAGCCGGGCCGCCGTGCTGGACTTTCTAGCGCGCAGAATACGATCCGGAGCGAGCACGAGCAGTATCGTGCGCCAGTTGTCCTGCCTTCGTCAGTTCTTCTCCTGGGCAAGCCGGGAGGGCAGAATCGCCGTCGATCCGATGCTGGACCTCGAAGGCCCCCGTCGCCCGCGGGCTTTGCCGGGCACGCTCAGCGCCGCCGACGTGGAAGCTCTGCTGGCCATCCCTGATACCAGTAGCCCCCTGGGAATCCGCGACCGCGCCATTCTCGAAACGCTCTATGCCACCGGCATTCGGGTCTCCGAACTCACCGCTGTGACGCTGGCCCGGCTGAATCTCGGGCAGGGCGTGATCCGGGTGATCGGCAAGGGTGGGCGCGAGCGTCTCGTGCCGTTAGGGGAGGCGGCCTGCGAAGCGCTCCAGTGCTGGCTTTCGACGCGCCCACGGCTTCGTCCGAGGGGCGACTGGGTGTTCGTATCCCGTACGGGCCGCGCGCTCTCCAGGCAGGCAGTCTGGGGCCGCATCCGCGACCTGGCGCTCCGCGCTGGCATACACGAGCCAGTGCACCCGCACCGCTTGCGGCATAGTTTTGCCACCCACTTGCTCGACAACGGCGCCGATCTGCGGGTGGTTCAGATGCTGCTCGGGCACGCCGATCTCTCGACCACGCAGATCTATACACACGTCTCCCGTTCCCGGCTGAAATCCCTGCACGAGCGACACCATCCGCGTGGTTGAACTGGTTGAAACTTGTCGGGCGCGCCGTGTTCAAATGAATCAATCGCCGTGCTCGGCTATCATGCGCAGTGCCGAACCACCGGCCAGACAGAAACCGTTTTCTAGGAGAACCCAATGAAGAGCATTACTGGAGTGTTTGCGGCAATGGGCGTGGCGCTGGCCATGCCGGCGACGGCCGCCGACGAGAGCGCAATCGAGGAGCGCGTGCGTTCGATGGTACCGGAGATCGAGACGCTTGCCATCGCTGAAACCCCGGTGCCGGGAATGATGGAGGTTCAGGTCAACAGCGAGATCCTCTACATGAGTGAAGACGGGCGCTACCTGGTGCAGGGTCGGATGATCGACCTGGAAACCCAGACCGACCTGACCGATGCGGCCAAGAGCGTCGTGCGTCGGGAGAAACTGGCCGGACTCGAGGCGTCCCAGATGGTGTCCTTCGGCCCCGAGGATGCCGACTACGAGCTGATGGTGTTCACCGATACCGACTGCGGCTACTGCCGCCGTCTGCACGAGCAGATCGACGACTATATCGACGAGGGCATTCGTATCAACTACCTGGCCTATCCGCGAGCCGGGGCCGGCTCGGAGACGTTCAACACAATGGTTTCGGTCTGGTGTGCGGACGACCGGCAGGGCGCCATGAATACCGCCAAGTCCGGTCAGCAGCCGCCGGAAGCGAAGTGCGACAATCCGGTCGAAGAACAGTATCAGCTGGGCAAGTCGCTGGGCGTAACCGGCACGCCTTCGATGATGACGCCCGACGGCGACATGATTCCAGGCTATGTGCCGCCCAAGCAGCTTCGCCAGCGCCTGGAGAGCCTCGGCGGCGATCAGGGCCAGGGCGCGGCCGAGTGATATTCGCGCCCGGGCCGCGCCTGCGGCCCGGGCATTCCGCCCTTCGAGTACCCTATAATGGCGCGTTCACTTGAGCGCCCTCGCGGGGTCACGAATGATTGTCCTGCTCGGCAGAGAGTCGCTGCCGCCGTTTCGTCTGTCCCGGCTCGCCGCCGAGCTGTCTTCGATCGAGCGGCGCGAGGTCAGCCTGCGATCGCGCGAATTGTTCCTGGTCGATGCCCAGTCGCTGCCCGCCGAGCCGCAGCGCCGACAGCTTCTTTCGCTGCTGTCGGCCGAACCCTTTGCCGCTGATCCGCTGTCTTCGAACCAGCTGCTGGTCGTGCCGCGGCCGGGCACGGTCACACCATGGGCGAGCAAGGCCGGCGATATCCTGACCCGCTGCGGCCTGGCGCAGTACGCGCGCCTGGAGCACGCCACACTCTTCGAGTTCGACGGCATCGAGGCCGGCGAACTCTCCGAGCCCGCTCTTCGTCGCCTGCATGACCGCATGACGCAGGTCGTGGTCGACGATATGGCGGCGCTCGGGCGTTGGTTCGAACATCGCCAGCCCGGCGCGCTGGGCGTGATCGAACTCGGCGCCGATGCCGCGTCCACGCTGTCGCTGCACAACCGCCAGCTCGGGCTCGCACTCAGTGACGACGAAATCGACTACCTGGTTGAAGCGTACCGGGGTATGGGCCGTGATCCCAGCGATGCCGAGCTGATGATGTTCGCCCAGGCCAACTCGGAACACTGTCGTCACAAGATCTTCAACGCCGACTGGAGCGTTGACGGTGAGCGCGTCGAAGGCTCGCTGTTCGGTCTGATTCGCAGCACGCACGCCGCCACGCCCGACGCAACGCTGGTGGCCTACGACGACAATGCCGCCGTCGTGGAAGGCTTTGACGTTGCCTTCCTGGCGACGTCGCCGGAGCAGCCGGCCTACGTCAATCGGCCGGGGCGTGCGCATATTCAGATCAAGGTCGAAACCCACAATCACCCCACCGCGATCTCGCCCGATCCCGGTGCGGCCACCGGGTCGGGGGGCGAAATCCGCGACGAGTCCGCGACCGGTCGCGGCGCGCGACCGGTCGCCGCGCTCTGCGGGTTTTCCGTCTCCGACCTGCGCATTCCCGAGTGGGCCCGGCCCTGGGAGAACGCGCCGAACCAGCCCGACCGCATGGCTTCGGCGCTGGCGATCATGCTCGAGGGGCCGATCGGCGCCGCTCGATTCAACAACGAGTTCGGCCGTCCGCTCCTGCTGGGCTACTTCCGGACCTTCAGCGCCTGCATCGGAGGCCAGCTCTGGGGCTATCACAAGCCGATCATGCTCGCCGGCGGTAGCGGCATGATTGCCGACGGCCAGACGCACAAGAAGCCGCTGGCAGCCGGCGATCGAGTGATCGTCCTGGGCGGCCCGGCAATGCTGATCGGGCTCGGCGGCGGCGCAGCCTCGTCGATGAGTTCGGGTCAGTCCGACGCCGAACTCGATTTCGCTTCCGTCCAGCGCGGCAACCCGGAGA
>CAZSGS010000328.1:0-3452 GCA_964606365.1 uncultured Wenzhouxiangella sp.
CCATCAGTCTGTCTTGGACGGCAAGTGTGGACAACCTACTGAGGGGTACACTAGTAGGCGGAAACTTCCCATATATGTTCTGTTTTTCTGCAGTTTTCCGTAATTCTCCTGCCAGACTGGACGCGAGCCGGGGTCAGCCGGTAGCCTGTACGAAACGGTCGGCCCAGACGGAACCGGGAAGCGCCCAGCTGCGACATTGCGACTTCGAGAGGGATTATGCACGCGTATGTCGCGAATGCCGCAAGCTCGTGCTTGCCCGGAGCTTCGGGAGTCCGTTCATGGCAGGTCAAACGATCCTGAGAGGGAGTGTAATGATGCGAAATCGAACTGGCGGCTTGTTGCTGATCCTGACCATGATTGCCGTGCAGCCCCCGGCTGCCGCATCCGAGGACGCGAACGGGGCCGGCAGAGCCTACCCCGACGGACATGGCGGTGAGGTATTCTTCCCCATAGGTGACGCCTCGTTTGCCGATGAAGTGGTTTCCTACTCACCCGGCGATCCTGACGGCGGCGATGCCTATTCCGACCCCTCCGAGGTTCTGGGAACGCCCGACTACGCAAGCGATGAAGAAGACAGCTTCGTGACGCTCGGCTGCGGGGGGCAGTTGGTAGTTCGGTTGACCGACAACGAATTGATCGATGTGGCCGGACCGGATCTCTACGTATTCGAGATTGGCCCTGACGTCGAGCCGACCGCATTGGCGATTTCCGAAGACGGCGAGAACTGGGTGCGCGTGGGCACCATTTCCGGCGGCAAGGCCGAAGTGGATATCGCGCCCTACGTATCGGCTGATGATTCGTTTCGTTTCATAAAACTGGTGGACCTCCGGCAGGCGTGCAACTCCCGGACTCCGGGGGCGGATATCGATGCGATCGGTGCCATGGGATCCGCGTCCAAGATCGCGTTGGACAGTTCGGTTCTGTTCGATTCCGGCGAGTACCGGCTCAAGGAAGGCGGGCGGGACGAACTGAGTCGCGTGACTGCGCAACTCGAGAATCCGGAAGGCAGCGCAGTGGAAGTCGCCGGCCATACCGACAGCGTTGGCGGCGCAGAAGACAATCTCGTCTTGTCCCGGAACAGAGCGCAGACCGTTGCACGCTACTTGATGGACAACGCCCAGTTCCCCGAGGGAGCGGTAACCACCCGGGCGCACGGCGAAAGCCGGCCCCTGGCAAGCAATGACACCGCCGAGGGTCGTGCGCGCAATCGCCGGGTGGAATTGACCGTTAGAACAACGCCAGAAGAAAGAGAATCGGACGATCCGCGGGTCGAGATTCTCGGTATCTGGCACTCTGAAAGCGCAGGAATCATTGAATTGGAACGGCGGGGTGATCAGGTCAACGGACATTACAGAATGTCCAAAGGTGCGCTGACAGGTGAGTTCGTCGAGGAGGATCAGTTCGAGGGGTTCTGGATCAAGGACCACTCACGCACTGCATGTGATGGCGAAAAGCAGGGCAGCGAACACTGGGGAGGCATTCGACTTGAATTCGAATCCCCGGCGCTGGACACCTTTACCGGCTATTGGCGTTACTGCAACGAGGAGGAAGATCGCGGCAGCTGGGACGAGGCCGAACGATTGTTGTAGGAACCTGGATCAGGGAATGATCGGCTCCGTTGACTGACTGAAGCGGTCACTGAATATGACAGGGGTGACCGAGTCGACGGCAGCACAGGCCGAAAACTCCGAGGTACTGTTCGTTGACAAGTCCGTTGCAGTCGCGGTGACCACCCATTCATCAGGCACTGGGCCTGGCACGGGTTCATTGAAGTCGGCATTGCCTGAAACGTCTGATTCGACAACGAATGAACCGAGGAAGGCTTCACCTTCGCCAAAGCCCGATGCATCACAGTTCTCGTTTGCAAATATTTCAATCCTGAACTGGCTCTCGGCGATCTCAGTCAGTTGCCCGCTGACGGTTGTACCCGACCCGGATGAAGTAACGTAGTCAATATCGGGGATGCCTGGTGAGCCATTGGCTCCACCTGAAATGATGATGCCGCGATCACCGTTCGCGAAGATGCTGTTCTCCGATATTTCTACCGCGCTGACCGCAGATCCTTCAAGCAAAGTGCCGAATTCATCTGTCTGCGAGATGGTATTGCTCCTGATCAGTACGTTGAGCACGGGTTCAGGCTGAGGAAGAATTTCGATACCTTCCAGGGTCGCGATCGCTTGTTCGCCGTTGGCGTCAAGCCCGATGATGTTCTCCTCGATGATCAGCCCGTCGGTGGGGCGGCCGAGTGCGCTGACGAAGATCGCCGTGCCGAATAGCTGGTCGGCGCAACCTGAAACACCACTTCGGCGTATGCCCGCGACGATATTCCCCTGGATCACCGTGTCGTCGGACTCCTTGAGGCTGATCCCCATGCTGCCTGAGTTCTGCCTGCTCAGCCCGTCACTCGACAGCCCGATATAGTTGCCTTCGATTGTGGTTTGCCTGGCCCACTGGATGTCGATTCCCACACCCTCCGGGCAGCCAACGCCGTTGGTTCCGCCGAAGTCGTTGATCACATTGCGCTCCGCCGGGGTCGGGCCACCGATTCTGTTTCCGGTTGGGAATCTCGTGCCATCGGCACAGGATGAGGATCCGGCTATGCCGATTGATTCGAGAACATTGCCGATCACGGAATTGTCGTTGGCCCCGCATGTGATCGAAACCAGATCGATCTCATTTCCATCATCTACGCCGAGCCCGCCGATAACATTGTCGGACGTGGTGCTGCCGAATCCAGGAGCCAGTTCGATCGAGTTGGTGAAATTGCGGACGAATCGGTTCCCGCTGCCACTCTGGACAGAGATGGATTGGCGAAACTGCGTCTGGCCGAGCCCACGAACCTCGGATCCGCTGGCTTTGATGAGGATCGCCGGTTGCCCGATGAATGACGGGTTGGTGTTGAGAATGCCCAGTCCGGGGCCGTCCGGATCCGGATCCCCGATGAATTCCAACTGAGAAAGAAAATCGACCATGGTGTTGTCGCGTGTCACCACGAATGCCGGACCGTCGATTCGGAGCATGGTTTCCGAGGGATCTTCCGGATCGACCGGGATTGCGAACTCGATTCGATGCTCGCCGGGCGTGTTGTTTACCGCGATGACGGCCTCGCGCATCGCGACCAGGCCATCCGGACCGGGAAGATCCTCGATCATGCGAGAGCCGCCGAAATCATCGATGTCATCGAGGTGAGTAACGGTTACGGTAGCCGCCTGGGCCGCTGCCCCGGCCGTCGCCATCAGCGTGGTGATGAGCAGTGTCCGTGCGATCTGGTAGTTCATGGCGAGGTTTCCCTTCCTTAATCCGGGCGGCATAGACAGCCAAGTCTCGTCGAAATCCAGGAGGACATCAAGGAGAACATATCGGCATCGTGATCGGGCAGCATCGGTTTTGACTTAGGTGTGCGTGAGTTCACGGTGACCTGATTGGCGGAAATTCCGGAGGAAAATTCGGGA
>CAZSGS010000329.1:0-3448 GCA_964606365.1 uncultured Wenzhouxiangella sp.
GCACCAGCACTTCCGGCGAGGCGCCGACGACCTGGAAGTCATCAAAATCGAAGAAGTACATGTAGGGCGAGGGGTTGAGGCTGCGCAGCGCGCGGTAGACGTCGAGCGGGCGCGCGGCCAGGTCCACGCTCATGCGCTGGGAGAGCACCACCTGCATGGTGTCGCCGTCGAGGATGTATTCCTTGATGCGGGCGACGGCGCTCTTGAAGTCGTCTTCGGCAAAGCCGAAGCGGAAGTCTTCTTCGCTCGCGGTGGTCTCGGGCGCCGGCGGGTAGCCGGGAGAGCCGCAGCGCAAGCGATGGGTCAGCTGGTCGAGGCGACGGCTGGCCTGGTCGAAGGCGCGGCCCTCTTCCGGATCGGCGTTGACGATGAGGTAGAGCCGGCCGGCCAGGTTGTCGAACACGGCCAGCTCCTCGGCTTCCAGCAGCAGGATCTCGGGCACGCCCAGTTCGTCGGGCTTGGCCGAGAAGTCCAGCTTGGGTTCCAGGTGGGCGACGGTCTCGTAGCCGAAGTAGCCGACCAGGCCGCCGGAAAAGCCGGGCAGCTCGTCGAGTTCGGGGGCCTTGCGGCTTTGTACCAGGGCGTCGATCTCGGTGAGCGGGTCGACATCATCGCGCGTGTCAACCACGCGGCCGTATTCCAGGGATTCCAGCGTGCGGCCGGTCGCGCGCCAGGCGCGGCGGCACGGCAGGCCGATGATGGAATAACGGCCCCAATTCTCGCCGCCTTCGACCGATTCCAGCAGAAAAGCATTGGGCCCGTCGGCCAGCTTCAGGTAGACCGACAGGGGCGTATCCAGGTCGGCGGCGATCGAGCGCCAGACCGGGATGCGGTTGTAGCCCTCGTCGGCGAATTGTCGGAAGCGCTCGGAGTCCACTGCAAGGCCGTTGTCGTTAGCGAGGGCGGTATTGTAAGCGGCGCGGCGGGGGCTGGCTATCAAGGAGCTCGGGTTTCCGGATTTTGCGGTGGATGGCGACATCGCGGGGCCAAAACCCATACAATCAAAGTATCTTTCGAGCGTAGGGGCTCGAAGCCGGTACGAAACGGCGGGTTGGCGAACGGCCGACCCGTCAAGGGGGGGAGCAGTCCATGAACAATCAGTCGACACGCCGCCGCAGGCAAACCACGGGCCTGATCGCATTCCTTGTGGCGGCCGTGCTTGTGCCGACGGCCGGTGCCGCCGCGGCCGAATCCGGTGACGACTGGCAAGCGGCCCTGCAGCAGCTGCCGGGCGCGGTTGCCGCCCCCGTGCTGGTGCCCGTACTGCTGGCGGCGTTGCTGATCACCCTGCTGGTCGGCAACCGTCGACGGCGCCAGGCCCGGCGGGCCGAGCGGCGGCTGTCGCGCATCCTGCGCGGCTCGCGCGCCGGAACGTGGCAATGGAACGTGCAGACCGGCGAGACGCGCTACGACGAGCGCTGGGCCGAAATCCTCGGCTACCGGCTGACCGAGCTCGAGCCGACCTCGATCGACACCTGGAAGCGGCTGGCCCACCCCGACGACCTGGCCGAGTGCAATGCCCGGCTGCGGCGGCACTTCTTCGGCAAGCTCGACCACTACGAGATGGAAATGCGGCTGCGCCACAAGGCGGGGCACTGGGTCTGGGTCTACGACAGCGGCCGGGTGATGACCCGTACGCACGACGGCAAGCCGGAGTGGATGTACGGCACCCACCTCGACGTGACCTCCCGCCGGGCCGCCCAGGAAGAGCGCGATGAATGGCTCAAGCGCTTTGCGGACCTGTCGAAGAACGTGCCCGGCGTGATCTACCAGTATCGACTCCGGCCCGACGGCAGTTCGCATTTCCCCTTCGCCTCCGAAGGCCTGAAGGAAATCTGCGGCTGCACACCCGAAGAGGTGGTCACCGACGCCTCGCCCGCCTTCGAGCGCGTCCATCCCGACGATCTCGAGGCGGTGTGGTCGTCCATCGAGCAATCGGCCGAGCGCCTCGAAACCTGGCAGGAGGTCTTCCGCGTCAACCACCCCGAGCTGGGCCTGCGCTGGGCCGAGGGCACGGCAACGCCGGCCAGCGGCCCCGACGGCAGCGTGATCTGGCACGGCTACATCCGCGACATCACCGAGCTGCATCAGGCGCTCGAGCGGGTGCGCACGGCCGCCAGCGTGTTCGACGCCAGCCACGAGGGCATCATCATCAGCGATGCCGACCACGCGTTCCGCGACGTCAACGGCGCTTTCGAGCGCTTGACCGGCTACTCGCGCGAGGAGGTCCGCGGGCACACGCCCGAGGCGCTGCTGCCGGAAAAGGACCGCCAGCGGACGGGGGAAAAGATCCGTTCGGCCATGGCCGATAGCGACCACTGGAGCGGCGAGCTGTTCATCCGCAAGCAAAGCGGCGAGACGTTTCCGGCCGAGCTGTCCATTTCGGCCGTGCGCGACGGGGAGGGGCGCTTGTCGCATTACGTCTCGCTGCTCTACGACGTGACGCTGCGCAAGGCCCAGGAGCACCGACTGGGCAAGATCGCCAATCACGACCCGCTCACCGGCGTGGGCAACCGCCGCATGGCCGACGATCGGCTCCAGCACGTCCTCGCCCTGGCCCGGCGCTCCGGCGCGACCTTCGCGGTGTGCATGATGGACCTCGACGACTTCAAGCCCGTCAACGACCGCTACGGCCACGACGCCGGCGACCACGTGCTCAAGACCATCGCCGAACGACTGCAGGATCTCATCCGCGCCGAGGATTGCCTGTGCCGCCTCGGCGGTGACGAGTTTCTGATCATCCTGCGCGAGCCGCAGGGTGAGTCGGTGTTCGAGCGCATCCTCGAAGCGATCCGCATCCCGATCCGCATCGAGGCCGGCCTGGTCAGGGTCTCGTCGAGCCTGGGCGTGACCCTGTGCGACGCCGACTGCGACACCGATGCCGAGGGCATCATGCGCCGCGCCGACCGGGCGGTGTATGCCGCCAAGTCGGCGGGACGCAACTGCTTCCGCTTCGATTCGGATTAGGGCGGGGTCGGGCGTCCCGCGTTGGTCGGGGTCGCATCCCCGACGGATGACGGATCGGGTGGGTACACGCGTGAGCTAGGTGTGATCGAGTTTGCTACGTCGTCCGTCGCGGATGCGACCGCGACCTACGCGGGCATCGATTTGGCTTGTGGGCTTTCCTCGGCGACCTTTGCGTGTGCGCGGCATGAGTCGCGCGCGATCCAAGGTTTCTGTGCCGTCCACGCGGGCCATTGATTGGGTTTGCTGATCATTCGCCGCGCAGGGCGCGGATGACCTCGGCGTAGTCGTCCTGGCCGAAGATGGCCGAGCCGGCCACCAGGGTGTCGGCGCCGGCCTCGCGGATTTCGGCGGCATTGCCGGGCTTGACGCCGCCGTCGATTTCCAGGCGGATGTCGCGGCCGGAGTCGTCGATGATCTCGCGCGCCTGGCGCAGCTTGTCGAGCGCGGCGGGGATGAACTTCTGGCCGCCGAAGCCGGGGTT
>CAZSGS010000330.1:0-3434 GCA_964606365.1 uncultured Wenzhouxiangella sp.
GTGGCCGGGATCGACTCGGCGGCCGCGGCGCAACCGCCCGGGCGGCCCACGCCATGGAGTTCATCGAGCGCCTGCCCCTGGGGCTGGATACGCCGATCGGCGAAGACGGTTCCCTGCTGTCGGGGGGGCAGCGTCAGCGCATCGCCATCGCCAGAGCCGTGCTCAAGGATGCGCCCATCCTGGTCCTCGACGAGGCGACATCGGCGCTGGATGCCGAGTCCGAGCAGGCCGTACAGGACGCGCTGGAGGTGCTGATGGAAAACCGCACCACGCTAGTCATCGCCCATCGTCTCGCCACCGTCCAGAAGGCCGACCAGGTGGTCGTGCTCGATCACGGACGCGCGGTCGAGTCGGGCTCTCACGCCGAACTGCTCGAGCGCGACGACGGTCTCTATCGCTATCTGCACCGGCTCCAGCTGGCCGGTGCCTGACCGGCGGTGAGGGCGCGCTTCGAGCGGTACCTCACCGCGTTGTGGTACGCGCGGCGTCGCCCACCGCTGTGGCTGCGTTCGCTCGTTCCCCTCTATCGTGCGGTCGCCGCGACACGCTGGCGCCGGCCGCCGGAGCGGCCGCCCTGTCCGGTCATCGTGGTCGGCAATATCACCGTCGGCGGCAGCGGAAAGACGCCCGTCGTCGCGGCGCTGGCGCGGTTTCTCGCCGATAGCGGCTACGCGCCGGCGGTGATCAGCCGTGGCTACGGCGGCCGGGCGACCGACGAGCCGCTGGCGGTCACCACCGGCAGCGATCCCGGGCAAGTCGGCGACGAACCGGTTCTGCTGGCCCGGCGAGCGGGTTGCGCCGTGTGGGTGTGCCGCGACCGGCGCGCCGCCCTCGACGCGGCCCGCCGCGGCGGGGCCGACGTGGTGCTGGCGGATGACGGGCTGCAGCATCCTCGCCTGCCCAGGAGCTACGAAATCTGTGTCATCGACGGCATGCGGGGCCTGGGCAATGCCCGGCTCTTGCCCGCGGGGCCGCTTCGGCAACCACTCCAGCGCCTGGAATCGATCGATGCGGTCCTGATCAAGACCGGTGGCGAACTCGATACCAGCATGGAAGCCTCCGGCCGGCCTTTTGCCGTCGTGCCGGGGCGGCTCTACCGGCTGGGTTCGTCGGATGCGCCTGCGCGAGAACCGCCTCGGGTCGAATTCGACGCCGTGTGCGCAATCGGCAACCCGGAGAGCTTCTTTGCCCTGCTTGAGGCCCTGGGATACCGCTTCCGCCGCAGACCGTATCCCGACCATCATGTCTACACCTCGGTCGAGCTGGCGCGACTGCCCGGCCCGCTGATCGTCACAGAGAAGGATGCCGTCAAGCTCGAGCGCCTGGCCGACGTGCCGGAAACCTGGGTGCTGCCGATCGAGGCCCGGCTGCCTCGAGACCTGCGCGAGGCGGTGCTCGACCATGTGCGAGAATTCGGAGCATGACCGATTTTCACGTTCTGATCCCGGCGCGGCTGGCGTCCACCCGATTGCCGGGCAAGCCCTTGGCCGATGTGGCCGGACGTGCGCTGATCCTGCGGGTATGCGACTGCGCCCGGGTCGCGGGCGCGGCCAGCGTGCACGTGGCGACCGACAGCGAGGAGGTGGCGGCGCTGGTGCGCGACGATGGCGGTGAGGTCGTCCTGACTCGCCCGGACCATCGCTCCGGCACGGATCGCCTGGCCGAAGCGGCCGGTCGTCTGGGTTTTCCGGGTGACGCGATCGTGGTCAATCTTCAGGGCGACGAGCCGGAAATGCCGCCCGTGTGCCTGCGCCAGGTGGCCGGCCTGCTCGAGGCCCGACCCGAGGCGCGAATGGCGACCCTGTGGCGCCCGCTCGACAGTGAACGAGACTGGCGCAACCCCAATGCGGTAAAGCTGGTCGTCGACGAGGGGGGCAGGGCGCTGTATTTTTCGCGCAGCCCCATCCCCTACGCCAGAGACGGCGGCTGGCCGGGTTCGGCGGCGCGGGCGCATCTCGGGCTCTACGCCTATCGGGCCGAGGCGCTGGCGGCCTGGCGGTCCCTGCCGTCGTCCGAGCTCGAGCGGCTCGAATCGCTCGAGCAGTTGCGGGCATTGTCGGCCGGGTGGATCATTGCCTGTGCGCAATCGGAACGCCCGGTGCCGGCCGGTATCGATACGCCGGAGGACCTGGCGGCTGCGGTCGAGCGCTTCTGCGCGGATGGCCCGCCCCGAGAGTGATCAATGACCTGAAGTTCATGGGGTAAGCCGATGAAAAGAATACTTTTTGTTTGCCTTGGAAACATTTGTCGAAGCCCTACGGCAAAGGCGGTGTTCGACTGGAAATTCCGGCAGGCCGGACTGGCGCTCGAGACGGATTCGGCCGGCACCACCGGCTACCACGCCGGGAGTCCGCCCGATCCACGCGCCCAGCGCATCGCGCGGCAATGGGGGCTGGATATCTCCGGCGAGCGCGCGCGCGTCGCCACGCCCGACGATTTTTCGCGCTTCGATGCGGTGTTCGTCATGGATCGTTCCAACCTCGATCAGCTCGAGGCCATTCGTCCGCTCGACAGCCGTTGCGGGCTCGACCTGGTAATGACCCTGGCCCCGGACTACGGCGTCGAGGAAGTGCCGGACCCCTACTACGGCGGGGAAGACGGATTCCAGCGCGTCATCGACATGCTCGAGGCCGCCGCCGACCGCCTGGTCGAGGAACTCAGCGCGCAGCGGCGATGAGCGAGTTCGACGGCCGCGCTTTTGCCCGCAGCCTGGGCACCGGACCCGGCGTGTACCTGATGCGCGACCCGGATGGCCGGGTGCTCTACGTGGGCAAGGCGCGCAACCTGCGCCGTCGCGTGGCCAGCTATTTCAGCCGGCGCGACCTCGGCCCGCGTCTGAACCTGCTGGTGCGCAAGGTTGCCGGGATGGAAGTCAGCCTGACGCGGACCGAGGCCGAGGCGCTGTTGCTCGAGAACGAGTGGATCAAGGCGCACCGGCCGCGCTTCAACGTCAGCCTGCGTGACGACAAGAGCTACCCCTGGATCCGGCTCGAGAGCGGTCACGACTATCCGCGAATCGGCTTCTACCGCGGCAGTCGCAAGCCGCCGCATCGCTACTTCGGCCCCTTTTCGAGCGCCGGTGCGGTTCGCGAGGCGCTCAACCAGATCTATCGCCTGTTCGGGCTGCGCCAGTGCCGCGACACGGTGTTCGACAACCGCAGCCGACCGTGTCTGCAGTATCAGATCAATCGATGCAGCGCGCCCTGCGTGGGCTACATCGGAAAGGAAGACTACGCGGCCGACGTGCGCGCCGCCGTCCGCTTTCTCGAAGGACGCAATGACGAGGTCATCGAGCACCTCGGCGAGCGCATGGAGCAGGCTTCGAAGGCGCTGGAGTTCGAGCGGGCCGCAGCCTATCGCGATCGCATCCGTGCCGTTCAGCAGGTTCGCGGCAGCCAGTTCGTCACCGGCGGGACGGTCTGAAATCGCCAGAG
>CAZSGS010000331.1:0-3434 GCA_964606365.1 uncultured Wenzhouxiangella sp.
GCGCCTGTCGGGCCGCGTTCAGCCCCGCGATCAGCCCCTGGGCGGCCGCCTCCTCGTAACCGGTCGTGCCGTTGATCTGGCCGGCGTAGAAGAGCCCGCCGAGGTGACGCGTTTCGAGGCTGGCGCGCAGCTCGCGCGGATCGAAGAAGTCGTACTCGATGGCGTAGCCCGGGCGCGTGATATGCGCGTGCTCCAGGCCGGGGATCGAGCGCACCATCTCGATCTGCACGTCGAAGGGCAGGCTGGTGGAAATGCCGTTGGGGTACCACTCGTTCAGCCCCAGGCCCTCGGGTTCGAGGAAGACCTGGTGCGAATCCCGCTCGGCGAATCGCACCACCTTGTCCTCGATCGAGGGGCAGTAGCGCGGACCCGTGCCCTCGATGTGACCGGTGTACATGGGCGAGCGATCCAGGTTCGCGCGGATGAGTTCGTGCGTGGCTTCGCAGGTCCGCGTGACGTAGCACGAGACCTGCCGGGGATGATGGTCGCGCTCGCCCAGGAATGAAAACACCGGGCGGGGGTCGTCGCCGAGCTGTTCCTCGAGGCGACTGAAGTCGATGCTGCGCCCGTCCAGGCGCGGCGGCGTGCCGGTCTTGAGCCGGCCGACGCTGAAGGGCAGCTCGCGCAGGCGCGCGGCGAGCGCGTTGGCCGGCGCATCGCCCGCCCGGCCGCCGGCCAGGTGGCTGTCGCCGATATGAATGCGTCCGCCCAGGAAGGTGCCGGTTGTCAGCACCACGGCGGGGGCACTGAAAACCAGGCCCATGGCGGTGCGCACCCCGGTGACCCGGTCGCCTTCGACGACCAGGTCGTCGACCGGCTGCTGGAACAGGGTGAGGTTGTGCTGGGCTTCGACTGCCCGTCGAATCGCGTTGCGGTACAGCGTTCGATCGGCCTGGCAGCGCGTCGCGCGCACGGCGGGGCCCTTGCGCGCGTTGAGCCGGCGCCACTGGATGCCGGCGTCGTCGGCCGCACGGGCCATGATGCCGCCGAGGGCGTCGATTTCGCGCACCAGGTGTCCCTTGCCGATGCCCCCGATGGCCGGGTTGCAGCTCATCTGGCCGATGGTTTCGATCGAGTGGGTGACCAGCAACGTGCGCGCGCCGGTCCGCGCCGCGGCCAGTGCGGCCTCGGTGCCGGCGTGGCCACCGCCGATGACGATGACCTCGAATGAATCGGGATAGCGCATGTGAGCCGCCAAGTGCGTGATAACCCGTTTATTTTACCGCCCGCGACGGGGCGGGCGAAAGCCCGACGAACTCAGCGTCGCTCGCGCCGGTCCGATCGAGCCCGGCCCTGCGGCGGTCTTGCCCGGTTTGCGGGCGGCGCGGGCTCGCGCCCGCCTCGGCGCTGCGGCGTGCTCCGGGGCGGTGCGGGTTCGGCCGGTCGTTGACGAGCGGGCGCGCCCGGGTTCACGGTTCGCTGCCGCGGGCGCGTCTCCTGGCGGGGCGTTGGCGGAGATGTCGGGCGGCGATCGCTGCTGCGTTCGGGCAACCGGGTGCTTCGGTCCACCGCGCGCAGTCGCTCGATGAGGTCCTGGCGTCGTTCCGCTTCGCCGCCGGGGCCGACCGAGCGGGTGCCGGGACGCACCGGCGGCGGGGGGCGGCGCAGTTCGTCGCGTCGAAGCGCGGCCCCGCGACCCGTGGCCGGCAGCCAGGGCGATGTTCGCGGCGTCAGGCGACGGTCGGGACGCTGGCCGCGGATCGACAGCGAGCGCCGGGTTTCGAGTGCGCGCAGCCGCGCGTCGATCTGGCGGACCCGGTTGCGGCCGTCGTATCGCTCGCGCGGATGGCGGTCATGGTCCCAGTGGCCGTGGTGCCAGGACCGGTAGCCGGCGTAGCGATTGCCGAGCCGGTACCAGGGGTAGCGGAAATGGCCGAATTGACCGACGTGGCGCGGGCCCGGCCGGTAGCCGTAGTACCAGCCGGGATAGGGGTAGTACCACGGGTCGAAGCGGTCCACGAGCACCGAGTATGGGTGGTAGTAGTGGCTGTAGTAAAAGTAGTCCAGCGACCAGTAGGGGTAGAGCGTCGGATCGACGCGGACGGCGCTGCCGCGGTCGTTCGGCGCCTCGTAATAGACGCCGTCGTCGCGCGTGCCGTGGTAGGTCGCACACCCGGCCAGCAGCAGGCCGGCGAGGGCGAGTGCTGGGAGCCTGAGGGTCAAGACCGTGAGCGACCGGTAATTTTTCACACCTATCAGCTTACTTCACCGGAGTGAACCGCCGCTGAATCGGCCGCGATCATGGATTCGACCTCCGCCAGCGCCGCCCGGCGCTGGGCGCGTCCGTCGACCGGGCTCGGCGGCGCCTGGCGCGCATCGGGGCCGATCAGCTGGATCAGTTCCACCACCTGCCCGCCGCCCTCGAGGACGACGATCTCGAGATCCCGGGCGCTGCCGTCGTGCCAGCGGATGCGTCGCGTTTCCTGGCTGAAGGGCAGGTGGCGTTCCATCAGGAAATGCACGACGGCGTCGGGGTCGTCGGCGAATACGTGCAGGCTGATGCGCGAGTGTTCGTCGGCGGTCCCTTCGAGCACCGGCCCCACCAGGCGCGGTCGGAAGTCCTGGAGAAAGTGCATCGCCGCGGCTGCCCCCTCGCGCAGTTCGAGCAGCGTACGCGCGTGTTCCGGCCCGCCGTAGAGGCTCTGCCACTCGCGCAACGCCTGTTCGACCTCGCTGTTGGAAGGCAGGCTGGTGCGCGAAGGGGCGCCGACGCGCCGTGCGGCCTTTTCCTTGGCCGTGAGATAGCTCTTCTGGCCTTCCGTGGCGATGATGCGCGCCGCCTCGGCGGCGATTTCCTGTCGGATGCGGCTGTTTCTCATCGAGTCAGTAGACTTCGTAGGGGTCGTGCTGCTCGCTGCTGTCATCGCTGCTTTCTGTAAAAATGGTGACGGACATCGCATACGGTTTCATCCCATCTTCCCGCAGCCGGCATGCGTCCGACAGGATTTCATCAACTGCCGCGATTACCGGCTGAATGTCATGATTCTGGTAAACGGCAATACTCAACCCGTCTTCGGCGTGTGGATGAAGTTTACGGTAATCGTTCAGTACACGCTCAATCAGAAGAGATTCACGGCTACTCCGGAAAAGTTCTGCATCGGTGACATCCTCTTCATCAAATGCATCGTAGCGAAGCAGCAACCGAGTGGTAAGGGCCGCTTCATTGTCGCCAACCGCACCGATGCGATGAATCAACCCTTTCCCGCGCACATCCGTGTCCAAAATACGGTTACGATCCTTCAAAAGTCCGGTCAGCGGCGTCTGAATCGCGGACAATTCAACATAGCCCTGCCAAAGTGCCTCCCGGAAAGACCGGGTGCCCGGAGATCGCAACTCTTTGCTGGCTATTGTCGAGAACGCCGTGAATGAGTACATGATATGGCCGTGGAGCATTTCCAATAATGCCGGATGCAATAAGGTAACAATACATGACG
>CAZSGS010000332.1:0-2245 GCA_964606365.1 uncultured Wenzhouxiangella sp.
AGTTACCGTTACCTTTGAGTTTGTCGGGAATGGCGAATCTTCGTCATTCGGGGCTGAGTTCAACATGGATTTTTCCAACTTCACCGACGTTGAACTAAGTGATTGCGTTTCAGATAGCTCGGCATTCACGACGGTTTGTAACCGGCCCGATGAAGGTGGCGAACCCGGTCGCTTCGGCATCATTCTGGCGGATGCTCCGGACGTCCCACTGGAAAGCTTCACTGGCACGCTGGTCTTTACCGTTGACGGTGGGGCTTCGCCCGGTGTCATTGACCTGGTTTGGGACGAATCGACATTCGATTCCGGTGACCCCGTAGCGGACTACACGCCTACCGACGGATCAATCGAGATTCTTGATCAGCCGCCGGAAGAAGTGTCCGAACTCTCTGTCAGCCCTGCTTCGGTCGCCTTCGGTACAGTTGATCTGGGCAACATGCCGGTCACCGAGACCATCACGGCCGAGAACACCGGTGGCGCGGATTCGTCCCTGACCATCAATGACGCGCCCTACAGCGGCGACGGCGAGTTCTCCATCATCACCGACGGCTGCACGGGCACGACCCTGGCGCAGAACGAAACCTGCGACGTGGTTGTCGAGTTCGATGCCGGTGGCAACGGCTCGTTCACGGGTGCCGTGGCTTTCGACAGCGACGCTGACACCAACCCGACCGCCAACGTTGAAGTTTCGGGTTCAGCCGATTCCGTGGCTGACCTGAGCGTCGATCCCGCCTTCGGCTCGGTCAACCTCGGCCAGGATCTGCCGGGTTCGACCGTCAGCGCCAACGGCAGCGTGACCAACAACGGCTCGGCCGATGGCGACTTCTCCTGCAACCTGTCCGGCGATCCGGAGATCACGACCGATCCCGACCTCAGCAGCGCCATTACGGTGGCCGCGGGCGACTCGGTCGACTTCGGCATCAGCTGCGACCTGCCGCAGGACGGCGTCGAGGGTGACAGCTTCAACGCCACCCTGGAATGCAGCGGCGACAATGGATTCGGCGGCACGCACGACATCAGCTGCGGCGTCACCGAGCGCCAGCCGCTGGCCGTTCCGACCATGAGCAAGATCGGCCTGGGCGTCCTGGCCCTGCTGATGGTCATGATCGGCGGACTGACGGTGCGTTTCTTCCGCACTTGATCCACTGATCTGACGGTCACCGCGCCGCGGTGACCCGACCGACAGAGACAAAGCCGCCGGGCCTTCCCGGCGGCTTTTCTCGTTGGGGCTGGCGAATCACGCGCGCGCGTGACGACTGACCCATGTGCTCACGCCTGAACGGGTTTAGAATTCGGACATGGACCTGAAACAGTTGACGGAACGCCTCGGTAGCCTGTCGGAGATCCGCAGCATCGACTGGCTACGCTACGTAGGTGTTCTGATCTGGCTTCTGACTGCGCTTCCCCTGGTCCTGTTGCCATGGCTGCTTCCCGAGTCGCCCTCGACTGGCAGGATCGTGGGCTGGTGGTCCGCGGCCCTGCTGTTTCTGCTGCTGCTCTGGCACCCGGTGATCGGCCGGCAACGGACCGCGCCCTTCTGGCAACGCCTGGTGGTCATGGCGATCCTGTCCGTATCGGCCTACGGCGTGACGTATTTCACGCATACCGGCCTCGGCAGTCTTCTCGCGATGCTGGTGGCGGCCCTGCTGCCCTGGGTCCTGCCGTTCGTGATCGGGGTCGGCTGGGTGGTCTGCCTGGCGCTGGCCTTCAGTGTCTGGGTGATCTTCAGCCCGGAGGGGAGCTGGCTGCTGGTGCTGGTGTACCTGTTGATGAATCTCGGTTTGACCTCCTTTCCGTTCATCGCCTCGCTGCTGGCGCTCAAGCAGATGCAGGCCCGGGCCGAACTCCGCCGCGTGAACTCGGAGTTGCTGGCCACCCAGTCCCTGCTGACGGAGAACACGCGTATTGCAGAGCGGGTGCGAATTTCGCGCGAGCTGCATGACCTTGTCGGGCATCACCTGACCGCGTTGACGCTCAACCTGGAAGTCGCCAGCCATACCAGTGAAGGCAAGCCGCGCGAGCACGTCGACCAGGCCGCCTCCATCGCGCGTCTGCTGCTATCGGACGTGCGCGAGGTGGTCAGCGACATGCGCCGCGATGACCAGGTGGACTTCAGGCAAGCGCTCGAGATGCTGGCTGCCGGCGTCCCCGACCTGGCGATCCATCTCGATATCCCATCGGAGCTGGCGCAGACCGATCCCAAGCGCGCCCAGATCCTGCTACGCTGCGCGCAGGAACTGATTACCAA
>CAZSGS010000332.1:2255-3427 GCA_964606365.1 uncultured Wenzhouxiangella sp.
ACGCGGTCCGGCATGCGCAGGCGCGCAACCTGTGGATCAGCCTGGCGGAAGACCGCGAAGGGGTTATTCTCAAGGCCCGGGACGACGGGCGCGGCGCCCCCAACCTGGTCCCCGGCAACGGCATCAGCGGTATGCGCGACCGGCTGCGGGAACTCGGCGGCCGCCTGGATATTGCGACCCGGCCGGGCGCCGGCTTCCAGGTCAAGGCCTGGCTGCCCATGGAGGGCGCACCATGATCAGGGTCATGCTGGTCGACGACCAGACGTTGGTGAGGCAGGGCGTTCGCTCCCTGCTGGAACTGGCCGAGGACATCGAAGTCGCCGGCGAGGCGCCCGACGGCGAAACGGCCCTGGCGCGCATCCCGGAGATTCAGCCGCAGGTGCTTCTGCTCGACATGCGCATGCCGGGCAAGAACGGTCTGGAGGTGATGGAAGCGCTGCAGGCCAGGGGTGAACTGCCGCCGACCATCATTCTGACGACCTTCGACGACGACGACCTTCTGCTGGCCGGTATTCGAGCCGGCGCCAAGGGCTACCTGCTCAAGGATGTTGCCCTGGAAGAGCTTATCGCCGCGGTGCGCGCGGTGGCCGAAGGCAAGACCCTGGTCAGGCCGGCGGTAACCCAGCGCCTGATGAAAGGGCTCGGCCAGATGCGTACCGAGTTCAGCAGCCTGTCGCAGCCCGATCCGCTGACCGATCGCGAAACCGAGATTCTGCGCCTGATGGCGGGCGGCTACTCGAACAAGGAGATCGCGGGCGCCCTCAGCGTCGCCGAGGGCACGGTCAAGAACCACGTCTCGAACATTCTTTCCAAGATGGGCGTGCGCGACCGCACGCGTGCCGTCTTGAAAGCGCTTGAAGGCGGATTGATCTAGACCCTCGCCATCCTGCTAGAATCGAGGTCTTTCCCACGGAGCTCCCTCGCATGAATCGCTTGCCGACCGTTTTGCTGATCGCCCTGATGCTTGCTGCCTGCGGTGGAGAGTCGCCACCCGAACCGGCCGCGGAAAGCGACGCCGGTCAGTCGCAGTCGGCCGATACCGCCGGCGAAACGGATTCCGAGGCGCAAGCCCGATCGACGCTGCCCGAGGTGCCGGGTGACGGCATCGACGTTCGAAGCTACGAGCATGTCTCGGTCTTGGTTGTCCAAATCGGTTTTAGCGTCTCGACAAC
>CAZSGS010000333.1:0-3412 GCA_964606365.1 uncultured Wenzhouxiangella sp.
CGAACTCGTGCAGCACGACGTTGTGCCCGTCCTTGATGTCGCGGCTGCCGGCCAGAGCCGAGTCCCAGGACAGCACGACCGGCCCACGGTGCCAGGACTCGCCCAACCGCGCGGAGGGCCCGACCGACTGCACCAGCCCGTCGTAGCTGCTGTGCTGCGACACGAAGGTGCTTGGATAGAGATAGATGGTCGAGAAGTTGGCGTACTGGTCGTGGGATCGGTTGAGCAGGAGGATGCAGGCATTGCCCGCGATGGTCACGCGCATCTCGTCGGTGACCTCAAGGCCCTGGAAGCCCTCGAATGTCTTGTCGTGCAGGAACAGCTGGATATGCCCGTGCAGTGCTTCCCTCAGATCCTCGGGCAGGCCGCGGTAGAGCGGCACGTTGCGCTCGAGGATATCGCGCCATGCCTCCGGCAGTGGTCGATCCGCGATCTTCCGGCGCCGGTGCCGCCGCCAGCGCCCCCAGGCCCACCAGCCCAGCGCCGCGGCGGGGATGATCAGCAGAATCTCCATCAATGCGCCCCGGCCGGGTAACGAGGTGGAAGCGTCCCGGCCTGGCCGCTAGAATGAGAGCGGGCATGGCAAGCACGGGGAACGCGATGACCGAAGCTCGTGATCACTGTCCCGACTGCGGACACAAGCTGCATCCGCAGGAACTGGAAATCCTGTTTCGCGGCAAGAAACTCGCCTGCTGGCACTGCCAGGCACCGCTGAAGGCGCGGGCGAAAGGGCATCTTTCGATGATTACGCAAGCAGTGGTCGGGGCAATGCCGGTCATCGACCCCCTCATCACCGACAACGCGCCCGTCGCGAGCGGTTACGCCTTCGCCGGCCTCATCATCCTGGCGATTCAAGTGCTGCCGCCGGGGCTGATCCACGGCGCGCCCTGGGTGCGCATCGTCAACAGCCGCAGCCTCTTCGCCGTCGACGAGGAGTGAGCAACGGCAGCGCGGTTCAGTCGCGCACTTCATCCTGCACCCACTGGAAGGCGTGCCAGAAATAGTCACCGCTACCGTCGTCGGCCGGTGCCGTGCAGTTGATCTTGTTGCGGCCGGTCGATCCGGCGCCGCCGATTTCGATTTCCAGCGAATGCGGCGGCCCCGCCTCGAAGCGCAGTGTCAGGCGTTCTCCGCTGCCCGAATAGCAGGCCAGCTGCCCGTGCCGGTACGCGCCGTCGGCCAGTTTCAGCCGCAGGGATTCGACCGGGCCGCGCACGCCGTCGCCCGGCGGCGTGGGCGTCGACTCGAGCACCGGTAGCGGGCGCGAGTCGACGGCCCGGGCGAAGCGCTCCATGCCGTCGAAACCGCTGGCCATGGGAAAGCGCGGCACCGACGATCGGTCGGTGTGCGCGCCAACGGCCCCCGAGCGCTGCGCCAGGGCGAAATCGTGGCGCCGACCGGCCAGTTCTGCCAGCTCGGCGGAATCCTCGCCGTAGGGGTAGGCGAACAGGTCCGGTTCGACGCCGATTTCCTCGGCGATGCGCGCCTGGGCGCGGTCGATGTCGGCGCTCACCCGCTCTACCCACTCCGACCGGCTTTCGTCGTCGACGCGCGCGATCAGGTGATCGTGGCTGGCGCTGTGGTTGCCGATCGTCACGCCGTCTTCGTAGAGCGCGCGAAGCTGGTCCCAACCCATGTAAGGCGAATGGCCGGCGTCGACGGCATCGGAATTGGCGAACACCGCGAACGGCCAGTCGCGTTCGCGCAGCATCGGCCAGGCTTTCGTATAGACCGACTCGTAGGCGTCGTCGAAGGTGATGGCGACCACCTTGTCCGGCACCGCCTCCTCGCCGTCGATCACGGCCGCAAGAAGCCGGTGGAGCGGCCAGACCTCGAAGTCGTTCTCTTCGAGATAGTCCAGGTGCTTTTCGAAACGATCGGGCGTCACGCTGGTGGACGGCGGCGTTCGGTCGCTGACGTGGTGGTAGAGCAGCACGACGGCGTGGTCGGCGCGCGAAGCGTCGGCGGCACAGGCGGCCACGCCCAGGCAGGCCGCCAGCAAGGCGATTCGGGTACGCATGGCGATTCAGCCCTCCTTGTCGGTCGATGCGAGCGCGTCCGCCGAAGTCGATGCTTCGTCCATGGCGCGGCGAATCAGCTCGCGATTGGCGCGAATGATCTGCTTGATCTCCTCGACGTAGGCCTCGCGACGCTCGGAATAGCGGATGAGGCCTTCGGCCAGCGACAGGGCCCGCGGCTCGACTTCCGCCGCGCGCTCGGCCTCGCGAATGCGTCGCAGCGGCAGGTAGGACGGATGCGTATTGAGGTTGTTGAAGTAGCGCCGAACGGAATGGCGCACGGAATCGAAGGCGGCCACTTCGTGCCCGGCATCCCGGTTGCGGCGCGACGGCACGATGCCGCAGCCGCGCGCATAGCACCAGTGACCGAACAGGTTGTTACCCTGCCGGGCGAAGCGCGAGCGCCCCCAACCCGACTCCTTGGCGGCCTGGACCAGGGCCAGCGATGGCGGCACGATATCGACGCGCCGCAGCAGGAGGGCCAGCGTCTCCTCGCGCGAGTCGCCGGGCCAGGCCAGCTCGTACTCGGCCGAGAGCTTGCGCATCCAGTGCCGATCGAGAAGCGGCAGCGGGCGAGCGTCTTCGACCCCGGGTGCGATATCGCGCAGCCTGCGCCGCTGTTCGAGCACCCGCTCGTTCTCGGAGGCGACGATCGGCCCGAGGAATTCGAAGAAGGACGCCTTGAGGACTTCGGCCCGCTCGATGTCGCTGAAGTCGGGCAGGACCTCCGGCGCCGGACGCAGTACGCCCCATAGCGCGACCAGCAACATGGCGAGCAAGGCCGCGCCTTCGCCGGCCCACTGCGGCGGCAGGCGATCGATCAGTCGCCGCGGCCGCGGCGTTTCGCTTTCGTTCGGATTCACCATCACGACAGTTTGCCACCAACGGGCTTAAATCGGCGTTGAACCCCGGCTCACACGACGCAGCGGCAATGTTCAGCCCGATTCTTTCCGCCGCCGCAGGTAGTCGCCCAGGTTGGGCGGACGGTAGTCGTTATCTTCCCGCCAACGGCGCTCGGCGGTCTCGTCGAGCACTTCTCCGGGGTGACGGTCGCCCTGCGCCGCGATCGGCCGGTGCCAGGGCGGAATCAAGCGGAACAGCCCGCGTCGGCTGCGCGACGGCCCCTGGAAAACGTCCAGCGAGGCGGACGGGATCCCGGCCGCGAGCCCGCACAGGCGCGCCTGGCGCAGGATCCAGCCGAAGGTGATCTCCGACAGCCCCCGATTGGGGCTGCCGCCGCCGACGTCGCCGTGCACGCCGACGAACCAGCGCTGCTCCATGGTCTGGTTGCCGGAGCTGGGCCGTCGGCGCCAGCGGGTCGCCTTGAAATGCCTTCGTTTCTCGTCGATGGCGAGCGCGTGTGGGAGCTGGACGTGCTCGGGCACAACCCCCGC
>CAZSGS010000334.1:0-3404 GCA_964606365.1 uncultured Wenzhouxiangella sp.
GGCGCCCGCAGCCCGGCTGTTCGCAGCGTCAGCCTCTATCCGCTCATGGCCCACCTGCTCGGGCTGGATCCGGCCGAGCACGAGGGACAGCTCGATACCCTCCGGCCCTACACGGCCGGCAACCGCGCGCCGGAGTATCGCATCGAGCGATTCGAATGCGACGCCGGCCGGGTCGAGGCCCGCATCGGGCCGCAGCACATGGCCCTGCATAGCGACAACTCGATCCACGTACTCGAGCGCCGCGGCCCGATGCGCTTCGAGGCCGCGGGCCTGGCGTTCGCAATCGATGGCGAGCAAGCCCGCGGGGAGATCGACGGCGACGACCTGGGCGCGTGCAGCCGCCTGCCCTGAATGCGCCGCCGGCGGGACTGCATCCCCCAACAAAAAGCGGCCCCGCAGGGCCGCCGTTCGTACACGAGGATCTACCGGACGGATCGTCCGGTCGCCCGATGGTCGACGATCAGGCCCGGCGTCGCGCGCGGCCCAGGCCGAACAGGCCCAACAGCCCGGCAGCCAGGGCCAGCAGCCCCATGCCAAGCGGGTTGTTGACCGGCACCGCCAGCGTTTCCCGCGGCGGCACGCCGGCCACCTCGACCTCGACGCTGCCGAGATCGCACTGGCCGCTGGTCGCGTCGGGCCGGGGCTCACCGCGCTGATCGACGGTGAAGGTAGTGCCGCAACCGTTCTCTCCCGAAGGGATCAGGTTGACGCCCGGACCGCTGGCGGCCGGCAGATGGCTCGGCGTCGGCCCGCCGTTGTCGCCCAGGGCGCCCAGCTGCGGGCTCGCGCCGACCAGTCCGGCGCTGACGCCGTCGGGATTGAATGCACCGACATTCGGCGCGGCACCGATCAGGCTGTAGGTCACCTCGAAGGTGGCCGCGCCGGGTCCCGGCGGCTGTAGGCCGCGGCCCCAGTCCTGGAGGGTCGCTTTCGAATCGCGCGCGGCCGCGCGCACGCCCCAGGCGCCTTCGGCCGACTCCCGGCGCGAGAGCAAGGGCTTCCAGCCGCCGGCGCCATCGGCAGCCTGGGTGCTGGCCGCCGGCTGCCCGAAACCGCCGCTCAGGTCGGCGTCGCCTTCGGTCGCCGAATTGCCGGCGATGATGCTGTTGCCGATATCGATCTGGCTTGTTTCCGCCTGCGAGTAGACGAGCATCCCGCCCGCCGGGCCGCCGGTGGCCGCGTTGCCGGTGATGGTCACACCGTTGAACTGCACCGGTGCGCCGTTGGGCCCCTCGAGCACGTAGAGCCCGCCGATCGCCTCGGCCGAGTTCCCGCTGATCGTGGTGTTTTCCATCGCCAGGCCGTACTTCGCCGTCAAGAAGGCGCCGCCGACTTCATAGCCCGCGCTGTTGTTGACGATGGCGCTGCCGGAGATCACGGTCGAGGTCGAATAGCCCCCCTGAGGCGAGGGTCCGCTGTACGCCGGCGCCGTCAGCAGACCGCCGCCGACGTAGGTGGCGGAATTGCCCGAAACCTCGGTGTCGACCAGCGTCAAGTCGCCGACCAGGTTGAGCCCGCCACCCTGCTCGGCCGTGTTGCCGGAAATGACCGCGCGCTCGAAAATGGATCCGCCGTACGGCTCATCACCCCGGTCGATACCCTCGGGCGGACGATTGACGACGCCGCCGCCGTCCTGGGCGTCGTTGTCCGAGATGGTCGAGTCCTGTACCAGCAGCTGCGGCCCGGCATGCGCGATGCCGCCGCCATAGGTCGCGTCGTTGCCGGTAATGACCGAGCCGTCGCCAACGCTCAGCGATCCGTCGACAACCGCTACGCCACCACCATAGCCGTAGTCGTAGTCGCCGCCGGCCGTGCTGTTGCCCGCGAGGGTCACATTGCTCAGGCTCACGTCGCCGTAGTAGGCGAAGATGCCACCGCCGGCCCGGTAATTATAGGAGCCGCCCTGTCCGCGCACCACGCCGATGTCGGTGCCCGTGCAGGCTGTGATGGTCATGTCGCTGACGTCGAGATCAGCGCCGTACGCGCTCAGGCAACGATACTGATCATCACCGGAAAGGGTCACTTCGCTGCCCTGCAGGCTCAGGTCTTCTTCGATGACCGGGAGATCGCTGGTCAAGGTCAGGGCCTGGCCGGCGACCTGCGCAAAATCGATGATGTGCGGCCCGGCCTGGGTGTTGGCCGACTCGATGGCCTCGCGCAGGGTGCCGGCACCGGCGTTGTCGGTCGAGGTCACCTCGAACGTGGCGGCCTGCGCCCCGGAGGCCGCGAGGGCCAGGCCGATGGCGGCCGCCAGGGTACGGGGACGTAACCCGGGCTTGTTGGGCAGTTGCATGCGTGAATCTCCTCTTTTAGCGATTGTTGATAACCGGCGGCGAAGCGGTAAAGCGTTCGCGAGCCACCTGAAAAGGGACGGATTAGATTACCCCGAATACCTCGGGCACACCCTCGGAAAAGAGGTGATTTGTATCACGTTTATCACTGCTTTGCGAGCAACAAATCACATCGCCTGGCGGCGACCGGGCCCGGCCTCAGCCTCGGTCCCCACTGCTGTCACGAACAGGCCCCTCGTCGATGTCCGACCCGGCCGCAGCCCGACGGTTGTCGACCTCCTCGAGCAGGCGCTGGATGCGTTCGCGCAGCAGGGCTTCGTGCAGCTCGCGCTGGCGCTGCTCGTCGCGAAACGCGCGCAGCAGCGAAGTAGCCATGAAGATCATCAGCAGCATGAACGGGAAGGCGGCGATGATCGAGATGGTCTGCAGCGCGCCCAGGCCGCCGCTGGCCAGCAGCGTGCCGGTGACCAGCACGGTGGCCACGCCCCAGGTCAGACGAATGGCGCGGCCGGGGTTGAGCCGGCCGCGGCTGGTGAACATGCCCAGCACGAAAGTGGCCGAATTGGCCGAGGTGATCACGAACAACACGATCAGCACCAGGACGGCGGGCCCGAGCACTGCGGCGGCCGGCAGCAGATCGAGCATGGCGAACAGGCCGGAACTCATCTCCGCCTGCACCGCGTCGCCCAGCCCGGCGTTGTCGAACAGCTCGAAGTGCAGGGCCGAGCCGCCGAAAGTGGCGAACCACACCATGCTCAGCAGCACCGGCACGCCGATGACGCCGAGCACGAACTCGCGCACCGTCCGACCGCGCGAAATGCGGGCGATGAAGCTGCCCACGAAGGGCGCCCAGGACAGACCCCAGGCCCAGTAGAAGAGGGTCCAGCGCTCGACCCAGTCCTCGCCGGTATAGGGTTCCATCACCAGGCTCATGCCGATCAGGTTGGCGAAGTAGTCGCCGATCGCGTTGGTCAGCACCGCCGTGATGAAGTCCGTGGGCCCGGCGAAGAACACGAAGGCCAGCACCAGGCCGGCGAGCAGCATGTTGGCATCGCTGACCCAGCGAATGCCCGCCTCGAGGGGCGTCAGCGAAGCGAGCAGGAAGATCACGCC
>CAZSGS010000335.1:0-3398 GCA_964606365.1 uncultured Wenzhouxiangella sp.
GAGCAGCGGTCTCCAAAACCGCAGGTTGGGGGTTCGAGTCCCTCCTCGCCTGCCACCGAACAATCAAGGCAACTTAATGGCTGCTGAAAAGACGTCTGCACGCGACTACCTGTTCTGGACCATCGGGCTGCTGATTATTGCAGCTGGTCTATACGGGTTTTACCAGTTCGCCGATGAAGTCATCACGCCCGTGAGGGCGGCGGGTCTGCTGGTGGCGATCGTGATCGCGGCCTTTGTGGTCGCCCAGACCATTCGCGGACGACAGTTCTTCTCGTTCATGCGCGAGGCGGATGTCGAGCGGCGAAAGGTCGTCTGGCCGACGCGCAACGAGACGGTACAGACCACGCTGGTGGTTATCGTGCTGACCATCATCGCATCGATCCTGCTGTTTCTCATGGATTCCATCTTCGGCTGGATCGTCCGTCAGTTGATCGGTTCCGCCGGGAGCAATTGATGGCGAAACAATGGTACGTCGTCCACGCCTACTCGGGCTTCGAGAAGGTGGTCAAGCGCGCCCTCGAAGAGCGCGTCAGGCGCGCCGGAATGGAAGACATGTTCGGCGAGATTCTCGTGCCCACCGAAGAGGTGGTCGAGATGAAGAAGGGCGTCAAGCGCCGCAGCGAGCGCAAGTTCTTTCCGGGCTACGTGCTCGTGGAAATGGAGATGAACGATGACACCTGGCACCTGGTCAAGGATGTGCCGAAGGTGATGGGGTTCATCGGCGGGCGCCAGGATCGTCCTGCCCCGATTGGCAAGGCCGAGGCCGACGCCATTCTGCAACGCGTGCAGGAAGGGGTCGACAAGCCGCGGCCGAAAGTGCTTTTCGAGCCCGGCGAGATGGTGCGGGTCACGGAAGGCCCCTTCAACGATTTCAGTGGTGTGGTCGAAGAGATCAACTACGAAAAGAGCCGGCTCAGGGTGGCGGTGTCGATCTTCGGTCGATCCACCCCCGTGGAGCTGGATTTTACGCAGGTCGAAAAACTGTAATTCGTCTGCAGGCTTCCGGGCGTCGATCCCGGGTCTTGTTGCGGCGATGGCCGCACCCGGACCCCCGAATCCCGACCCCAGAGTCCTCAGTGAACCAATACGGGGAGCCGAGTGTCCTACGTGGCCCGGCGACTGAACCCGAAGGAGATAGTACAACATGGCCAAGAAAGTCACCGGATACATCAAGCTACAGGTTCCGGCCGGGCAGGCCAACCCAAGCCCGCCCGTCGGCCCGGCCCTGGGCCAGCACGGCGTCAATATCATGGAGTTCTGCAAGGCGTTCAACGCCCAGACCCAGGATACCGAGCAGGGGTTGCCCATCCCGGTCGTGATTACGGTTTTCAACGACCGCAGCTTCAGTTTCGTTACCAAGACGCCGCCGGCCGCCGTCCTTCTGCGCAAGGCGGCCAAGATCCAGAAAGGATCCGGCGAGCCGAACACCAGGAAAGTGGGTACGGTCACCCGCGATCAGCTCGAAGAGATCGCCAAGGCGAAGGAGCCCGACCTGACGGCAGCCGATATGGACGCCGCCGTGCGTACCATCGCCGGCAGTGCGCGCAGTATGGGCCTGAACGTGGAAGGAGTCGAATAATGGCCAAGTCGAAGCGTATTCGCGCGATGCGCGAGCAGATCGAGGCGGGCAAATCCTACGGCATCGACGAGGCGTTGGAAATGCTCAAGTCCCTGAGCAAGGTCAGGTTCACCGAGTCGGTCGATGTGGCCGTTCGCCTGGGCGTCGACCCGCGCAAGTCCGATCAGGTCGTCCGGGGTGCGCTCGTGTTGCCGCACGGCACCGGCAAGAGCGTTCGCGTGGCAGTTTTCGCTCAGGGTGAAAATGCCGAGAAGGCCGAGGCTGCTGGCGCGGACATCGTGGGTATGGACGATCTCGCCGAGACGATCAAGGGCGGCACCATCGATTTCGATGTATGCATCGCCACCCCCGATGCCATGCGTGTGGTCGGCAAGCTTGGCCAGGTGCTTGGCCCGCGAGGCCTCATGCCCAACCCCAAGGTGGGAACGGTTACGACCGACGTCGAAACGGCTGTCAAGAACGCCAAGGCGGGCCAGGTCCAGTTCCGCAACGACAAGGGCGGCATCGTCCACAGCACGATCGGCAAGGCCGATTTCGAGGTCAGCGCCTTGCGCGAGAATCTTCAGGCACTCGTCGGCGAGTTGGTCAAGGCCAAGCCGCCGTCGGCCAAGGGTCAGTACCTGCGCAAGGTCGCGGTATCGACCACGATGGGCCCGGGCCTGGTCGTCGATGCGAGCAGCCTGAGCGTTTGAACGAAGGTCCAAGCCGAAAGGTTCAAGGTTAAAAGGAGATTGGACAGAGAGAACGTTGGAGAAGTCGACTGGACGCTGGGTTTCTCGCCTTGCGTCTTTCGCCTTTCACCTTTGGGCTCTCTGTTTCGGGCGTTCGCTTCCCTCCGGGGAAGCGCCCGTCCAAGACCGCGGGTCGAGGCCGGTCAAGAGACCGGCAACGGTAATGGTTCGCGAGAGCCGCCCGCGCAGATGGTGTCGCCCGACTATCCCGTTTATGCGGGAGAAACGGCCACCAGCAGGTCCGGGCCTTCGGGTCCGGGATGGTATGGATTGCCGAGAAGGATTTCGGTGATTCGAACTCGATGGAGGTAGCCAATATGGCGCTCACACTTGAGCAGAAAAAGGCAGTCGTGGCGGAAGTCGCCGATGCGGCGAAGTCTGCACACTCTGCGGTTGCTGCCGAGTACCGTGGGCTGACCGTCAGCGATATGACCGAGTTGCGTGTGAAAGCGCGCAGCGAGGGTGTGTATCTGAAGGTTGCCAAGAACACGCTGGTCAAGCGTGCCGTCGAGGGTACGGATTTCGAATGCATGAGCGAGGGCCTGACGGGCCCGCTGCTGTTTGCGTTTTCCATGGAAGATCCGGGCGCGGCCGCGCGCCTGGTCAAGGATTATTCCAAGGACAACGACAAGCTGATTGCCCGCCTGGTGGCGGTCGGTGCCGAGCTTCACGATGCGAGTGAACTCGAGCGCCTGGCCAAGCTACCGACGCGCGATCAGGCGATCGCCATGCTGATGGGTGTCATGAAGGCGCCGATCGAGAAGTTTGTTCGTACCCTTGCCGAGCCGCATACCAAGCTGGTTCGCACGGTCGCCGCGGTTCGCGACAGCAAGCAAGCTGCCTGAATCATTTTTGACGATTAAGCAAAACCCTATTTGGAGTAATTGAAAATGGCCGTTTCAAAAGACGATATTCTCGAAACCATTTCCGAAATGAGCGTGATGGAGGTTGTCGACCTCATCGAAGCCATGGAAGAGAAGTTTGGTGTCTCCGCTGCCGCTCCGGTTGCTGCCGCAGCTGCCCCTGCTGGTGGTGAAGCCGCTGCTGCCGAAGAGCAGACCGAGTTCGACGTGGTTCTCGCCAGCTTC
>CAZSGS010000336.1:0-3379 GCA_964606365.1 uncultured Wenzhouxiangella sp.
CGGCGGTCTTGCCGGTGCCCGTCTGGGCGCTGGCCATGATATCGCGCCCTTCCAGGATGACCGGAATGGCCTTGACCTGGACGGGCGTGGGCTGGGTGTAGCCCTGTTCGCTGACAGCACGCAGCAATTCGGCCTTGAGGCCGAGGGAATCGAAATTCATTGTGTTTCCTTGTGTAAACCAAGGCGAAGAAAAGCCCGTCAATCGGGCGAGCTACAAATCGGGGAGAGGCCTTGGTCTACATGCTATCCGCGAGAGGGCATCGGTTCATCCACTGCAGGAAAACGCAGCAGCCCAATGCGGGGCGAACAATAGCACACTTGTTGGCGGATTGGGTGAATTGCAGCAGAAAGACTGAGCAGGCCTTTTCAGCTTGCGGTCACCCGCCAGGCGCATTCATGCAGGGCGGCGAGCCCGCGTTCGACAAAGCCCGGGTGTTCGGGGAGCGCTTCGCGGCGTTCCAGCAGCTGGAATCGCAATTCGGCGTAGCCTTCCAGCTCCTCTTCCGGGACGGCGAACGGCGGACCGCTCATCTGCTCCTGATCGTACTCGAAGGTGACCAGCAGGCCGCTGGCATCATCGGTCAGCAGTGAGCGCAGATGGTCCAGATATTTCTGCCGCATTGCGTGGGGCAGGGCGATGAGAGCCGCCCGGTCGTAGAAGAGCTCGAAGGGTTGATCGGCAACGTAATCGAAGAAATCGCCCTCGACCAGCTCAACGCCACCGGCGCGCCAGTACGAGAGGCCACCGGTGGACGACCGCGTCGGTTGCCGGCCCCATTCGTCGAAGAACTCTTCGACGGCCTGCCCGCTGAGTTCGACGCCGGTCACTGCATGGCCCCGCTCGGCCAGCCAGTGCATGTCCAGGCTCTTGCCGCACAGCGGTACCAGCACACCAGTCCTGCGGCCTCCGGCCACGTCCTTCCAGTAATCACTCAGCGCCCAGTGAACGTCCGATCGGTGAAACCCGATCTCTCCGCGCTGCCAGCGCTCGTGCCAGAATTCGCCTTCCATCGATGCTCTCTCCTCCTGCTCCTAATGGATGATCGTCGGGACGATCGCGGGCCGGGCTGCCGACCAGGCGCTGCTTCGCGAGGTTGTGCAGACGCATCATTTCGCCGTCCATCACAGGATCCTATCAGCTTGCCGACGATGGCCCGTGTGCCCGCTGCGCGGCAACCGGGTGACATGTTGCAGGCCGGTGACGGTTCGATGCCGAAAGCGTTTCGAATCAGTGAACGGCCTGCGCCCGCGGCTTGTCGCGACCGACGGTCCCGCTTCCCCTTGCGTTCGAGCGCATGCATCGCAGCCCGTGATGATCGACCCGCCGATTCGTGTCGCTTCGATGACGGCTCGTGCAACACGCACGTCATATTTGCGTCACCGACATGCAACGAAGCAGCTCTACCCTAGCCGGCATTGGTCCCTGGCCACACACACACGAGTGGAGCGTTCATGCACAGGCGAATCTTACGATCCGGTCTGCTGGCCGGGTTGCTGCTGTTGCCCCTGGCCCTTGCCGCGCAGTCGGACGGCGACGGTGACAGCCTCGAGGCGCTGGCCGAAGAGCTGGTGCGCATTCGCGGCGAGGTCGAGTCGCTCAATGCGGAACTCAACCGCCAACAAGACCGGCATCGCAACGAGATGAGTTCGCTCGCCGCGCAGAAGGGCGAGCTCGAAGCCACGTCGCGGCGCGAGCAGTTGCGCGTCGAACAGCTGGAAGAAGACCTGGCGCGCAACCGCGAGCGTGCCGAGCAGGCCGGCATCGCCGGCGAATCCATCGTGCCGGTCGCCGAGGAGGCCATCGCCGCCCTGCGCCGCCACATCGAAACCTCGCTGCCGTTCAAGCCGCAAGAGCGGCTCGACGCCCTCGATGAGATCGAATCCCGGCTCGCCTCCGGAGCGCTGTCTCCGCCGCGCGCCATCAACCGGCTGTGGGGTTTCTACGAAGATGAACTTCGCCTGACCCGGGAGAACGGGCTCTACAGCCAGGTCATCTCGCTCGCCGGCGAGCAGGTGCTGGCCGACGTGGCGCGGCTCGGAACGGTCGCGATGTACTTCAAGACGCGCGACGGCGACTACGGCCACGCCGAACGCAGCGGCGGCGAATGGCGCTTCGCGCGCCTCGATGACCGCACATCCATCCAGCGCATCGACGCGCTGTTCGATTCCCTCAAGAAGCAGATCCGCACGGGCTACTTCGAACTGCCCAACGCGGCCATTCGGCTGGAGTCCGAATCATGAGTATTCGCGTTCATCACCTGCTGATCGTCGTCGCGTCGGCCTGGCTTTCGATACCGGTCTCGGCGCAGGATCCCGAAAACGCCCGGTCCGAAGAGACCAGCGATGTCGAGACTGCCGAGACCGCTGAGACCGAGCAGGCCGAGCCGCAGCAGGCGCCGGTCGCGACCCAGGCGCCCTCGCTGGAGCAGGCCTATCAAAAGGAGTTCGCCTTCCTGCAGGGTCAGAAGCGCGACCTGCAGCGCCGCATAGAAGAATTCGAGCAGGCCAGCGAGGCCGACCGTCGCGAACTGCAGGACGATATCCGCGCACTCGAGCGCCGGGTGGTGGAACTGACCAGCCGCGGTGACCGCCTCGACGAGCAGGTGTTCGAATCCGAACGCTCGGTCGAGGCCGCGCGCGACAATGTCAACCTGCTGGCCAATACCTTCCTGCAGGCCGAAGCGACCGTCGATGGCTGGGAGGCGCCGGCCCTTGAAGGCGACGAAGTGCCCGAGGGCTCGGACGTCAGCGCCATGTTCGAGACGGCCCGCTCGGAACTGGACAATCGCGGCCGGGTGAGTCGCGAAAGCGGTGAATTCTTCCTCGCCGACGGCACGCGCGTCACGGGTGAGATCATCCGGGTCGGGCGCATCGCGAGCTACGGCGTCAGCGACCGGGGCGCGGGCGCCCTCGCGCCGGCGGGCGAGGGTGAACTGAAGCTGTGGAACGAAGAAAGCGGCGAGACGGCGCGCGCGCTGGCAGCCGGGCAGGCGGTATCGCCGTTGCCGATGTTCATCTATGAAACCCTGAGCTCCGAGGTCGAGCAGAAGGACGCCCAGGGCATGTTCGAAACCATCGCCGACGGTGGCGTGATCGGCTGGATCATCTTCTTCCTCGGCCTGCTGGCGCTCACCCTCGTCATCCTGCGCGCCGTCTTCCTGGGCCGCGCGGGGGCTTCGACCGGCAAGATCCTCGACGAAATCTCGGGACACATTCGGCGCGGCGACAAGGAGGCCGCTCTGTCGGTGCTCAGGAAGCGCCAGGGTGCGACTGCACGCGTGGTGGCTTCGGCCATCCGCAACCTCGATCGCGATCGCGAACACCTCGAAGACATCGTGTCGGAATCGATCCTGCACGAGAGCGGTCACCTCAACCGATT
>CAZSGS010000337.1:0-3375 GCA_964606365.1 uncultured Wenzhouxiangella sp.
GCTTCGGCGTTCACGTAGGTGTAGCGCCACTCATGATCGAAGGCGACGAAACCGTCGGTAATGGAATCCAGCATGGTCGCCATGCGTTCGGTCAGGCGGCTCGTTTCATGCTCGAGCTCCTTTCGCGGGGAGATGTCCTGGAAAGCCCCCTGCACGCGGATGATTCTTCCGCGATCGTCACGTACGGCGTCGCCGACGGTCCGAACCCAACGTCGCTGTCCGTTCGCGTCGATGATCTGCAGTTCTTCATCGTATGGTCGACCTTCTTCGGCGCATTCGGCAAAGACGCTGCGGATTCGTTCGCGATATTCCGGGGCGTAGAACGACAGGCCTTCCTCGAGGCTGGGCGAGTGGCCCTTCGGCATGCCGTGAATTTCGGCGACCACGTCGGACCATTCGATCGCTCCGGTCTCGAGATCGATCGACCAGGCGCCGAAGCGGGCCGCCCGGCCCGCCATGTCGAGCAGGCGGCCCTGGCGCGCGACCTCGGCTTCCGTTTTCCGAACGCCCGTGATGTCGGTGATGACCGCACCCACCCGACGGCAGGCCTGGCGCGGGACGTCGATCGGATAGTAGCGGGCCAGCATCCGTCGGCTCGGCAGCCCCGGAAGGTCCCGCGTCGTCTCGAAGCGTTGGGCTTCTCCCGCGAGCGCCCGATCGACGCGCGGGCGAATGACCTCTTCGAAATAGGGCTCGCCCAGCACGTCGGTCAGCGTCAGGCCGTGGACCCTGTCGGGGTCAAGCCGGTAGTGCTTCGCATACGACGGATTGACCCAGAGAAAGCGGTATGAATCGTCGACCACGGCACACAGGTCTTCGGAGCCCTCGAGCAGCTTCTGGAAGTGTCGCAGCCGCTCCTCCGTCCCGTGCCGTTCGGTGATGTCCTGCACCGTGCCGCTGGTGAAGGTCTGCCCGTCAGCGCGTCCCTCGATGATGTGCGCCTTCTGCCGGATCCAGCGCACATCGCCGTCGGGCCGTACGATGCGGTGTTCCACGTCGAGTTCGCCGCCGGAATCAAGCCATTCCTGGCGGCGCTGCAGGAACCATTGGCGGTCCTCCGGATGGAGCAGGTCGAAGAAGTCCGTCGCCGTTCCGCCGAAGTCTTCGCGACGAACGCCGTAGATCTCGAATAGCTGATCGCTCCATTCGAGCCGGTCGTCGGCCGGACCGAATTCCCAGCTGCCGATGCGGGCGATGGCCTGGGCGCGCGCCAGGCTGTCCCGCGTCGCCGCCAGTTCCGTCAGTGCCGATTGAAGTTGTTCATTCCCCTGCCTGCGCTGCGCATCGGCCGCATCGCGCTGGTCGAGTGTGTCGTCGAGATCAGTGGCGATCCGGGAAAGCTCATCGTCGCCATTGACGGGGGGCCGGGTGAGACGCCGGCGAATCAGGCCGACAGTGAGGACGCAGAGCGCGCCGAACAACAGCGCGCCGGCGGCGGGAAATGCCAACAGCCAGGTCGTTTCGCGGATTTGCCAGGCGCTGACCACCGTCGCGACCGCAAGTGCCAGCAGGCCGGCGAGGCAGCTGGCAATGCCGAAAAGGGTCGCCCGGGGCTGGTTCATGACGGTGGGTCCATCTGTCCCGCCTCAGGGTTGCCGTGCCGTGTGATTGCGGCAAGTGCCGTTGGTCGAGGTGTCAATAAAAACGCGTCTCCCCTTGTTGACTGTTGCCATCTACAGAATAGTAGGATCCAATCTGCCACTTATGGTTCGCAATTGCAAAGAAATTGCCGACGCTACGGCATATAAGTCGTTGTTAATCAATGTCGAATTCTGCAGCTCGGCGGGTGCTGGCTGACGAGTCCGCGGGGCAGCGCTGGCGGGGGGCTTGCCAGCCGTGTCCGGGCGCGGGACGGTGCGGCCCCGAAAGGCGGCGGGAACGCTTGAAAACCCCTCATGGCTGCCGCAGTATGATTAAACCAGACGAAGACCCAGATATCCCACCAGATGAGCGAGAAGGAACAGCATTCCAACCCCGACCGCGGTGAAGGCGTGGCGCTCCAGGAAGCCCGGCCGAAGGTGCGCAAGCCGCCGCTGTACAAGGTCGTGATTCTCAACGACGATTTCACGCCGATGGAGTTCGTGGTGGAGGTGCTGCAGCGCTTCTTCAGCCTGTCTCGCGACAAGGCCACGAGCGTCATGCTGCATGTCCACACGCGCGGCCGCGGCGTGGCCGGGGTTTTCACCTACCAGATCGCCGAGACCAAGGTCGTGATGGTCAATGATTACGCCCGCGAGCACCAGCATCCGCTGCAGTGCACGCTGGAAGAGACCGATGACTGAGCGCGCGCGGGGAATCATCTTCGCCCGCCAGGGTCTGAACTATTCGAAATCGAACGTTTTCCGCTAGCGCAAGGTTGCCCAGATGTTCAGCAAGGAACTTGAATTATCCATCTCGCAGGCCTATCACACGGCCCGCAGCAAGCGCCACGAGTTCCTGACCGTGGAGCACCTGCTGCTCGCGCTGCTCGACAACGAGTCGGCGCGGGAAGTGCTGCTGGCCTGCGGCGTCGACATCCAGCTGCTCGGCTACGAGCTCGACCAGGCGCTCGACGAGTCGGTGCCGGTCCTGTCGGAGGGCGATCAGCGCGACACCCAGCCGACCATCGGTTTCCAGCGGGTCCTGCAGCGTGCGCTCTACCACGTGCAGTCGGCGGAGAAGAAGGAAGTGCTCGGCGCCAACGTCCTGGTGGCGATCTTCAGCGAAAAGGACTCGCATGCCGTCTACCTGCTGGGCAAGCAGGACCTGGCGCGCCTGGACGTGGTCAACTACCTCTCGCACGGTATCGCCAAGACCGATGAAACCGGCCCGCAGGCCGGCTCGGAGGCGATGCAGGGGGCCGAAGGGGGCGCCGACGAGGAAAAGTCGGCGCTCGCCAGCTACGCCACCAACCTCAACGAGCGCGCCCGGGCCGACAAGATCGACCCGCTGATCGGTCGGGCCCTGGAAGTCGAGCGCACGATCCAGATCCTGTGCCGGCGGCGCAAGAACAATCCGCTCTACGTCGGCGAATCCGGCGTGGGCAAGACCGCGCTGGCCGAGGGCCTGGCGCTGCGTATCGTGTGCGAGGAAGTGCCGGAAGTCCTCCACGATGCCGAGATCTGGGCGCTGGACCTGGGCGCGCTTTTAGCGGGCACCAAGTACCGCGGCGACTTCGAGAAGCGCCTCAAGGCCGTGCTCGCCGAGCTGAGGTCGCGTGAAAAATCGGTGCTGTTCATCGACGAGATTCACACGATCATCGGCGCCGGCGCGGCTTCCGGCGGGGTGCGAACCTTCACCGCCAGCTCGTCCCAGGGGTTGGCCCTCATGCACGAGCTGCTGCACTGGGCCTCGGCGGCCCGGCTGCCCATCGTCATGGCGGAGGTCAACCGCGCC
>CAZSGS010000338.1:0-3375 GCA_964606365.1 uncultured Wenzhouxiangella sp.
GCGTGCGCGCCTCGTCGATCAGGATCGAGTCCACCTCGTCGACAATGGCGAAATGCCGGCCGCGCTGGACGCGCTGCTCGAGCGAAAAGGCCATGTTGTCGCGCAGGTAATCGAAGCCGAATTCGTTGTTGGTGCCGTAGGTGACGTCGGCGTTGTACGCCTCGCGCTTGGCGTCCGGACGCATGCCGGGGACCGACACGCCGACGGACAGGTCCAGGGCCGAGTAGATCGGCCGCATCCAGTCGGCATCGCGGGCGGCCAGGTAATCGTTGACGGTCACCACGTGCACGCCCTGATCGGCGATGGCGTTGAGATAGACCGCCAGGGTCGCGACCAGGGTCTTGCCCTCGCCGGTCTTCATCTCGGCGATCTTGCCCTGGTGCAGCACCATGCCCCCGACGAGCTGTACATCGAAGTGGCGCATGCCGAGCGTGCGCACGGACGCCTCGCGGACCGCCGCAAAGGCCTCGGGCAACAGCTTGTCGAGGGTTTCGCCCTCGCCGTGGCGCTGGCGAAACTCAGCCGTCTTGGCCCTGAGCTCGGCATCGCTGAGCTTCTGAAATTCCGGCTCGAGTGCGTTGATCGCCTCGACATCCTGGTAGAGGGCCTTGATCAGCCGCTCGTTGCGGCTGCCCACCACTTTGGTGATCAGGGATTTGAACATGAATCGTCCGTTGGCTTGAGAAGTGGCTCTTCCGAAGTGATTTTATCTGGGGCCGGCACTGCTCGGGTGCAAGCTCAGCCTGCCATTGTAGCCGCCCGAGGGGTTAGACTGCAGGCTTTCGGCTCAAAGGCTTCCAATGGCAGCCAGAAAGCATCGACACGAGCGCAAGGTTGCCGAAATATCCGGCGCGCACGACGGGCTTGCGCGCCTGCTGGCCACCGCCCGCGCCCTGGACCGGCTCGACGCCAGCCTGCGCCAGGTGCTGCCCGGCAGCATGCGCGAGCATATCGGCCTGGCCTGCATCGAGGGCGACACCCTGGTTCTGGCCGCCACCAGCCCGGCCTGGGCCAGCAGGGCGCGCCTGATGGCCGACGATCTGCTCAGGGAGGCCAACCGGCAGCTCGACGAGCGGCTGGAGGGGACACGGGTGATCGTGGTGCCGCAGCTTCGGTGATGTTTTGGTGTTTTGGTGGGGCGGTGGTCCGTGATCCGTGGTCCGGAAACCACGAGCGTAAACGAAAAACGGGCGCCTGGGCGCCCGCTTCGCATCCCGAATATCGGCGCGCCCCGTATCAAACCGCCTGCGCCGGTTGAACATAGGAGATCGGCGCCGGCTCGTCGTCCTCGAAGGTCACCTCTTCCCAGGCTTCCTGGTCGGCCAGAACCTGGCGGACGAGCTGGTTGTTGAGCTCGTGGCCGGACTTGTGACCGAAGAAGGCGCCGATGGGATTGCGGTTGAGCAGGTAGAGATCGCCGATGGCGTCGAGCACCTTGTGCTTGACGAATTCGTCTTCGTAGCGCAGGCCGTTCTCGTTGAGCACCCGGTAATCATCGAGCACCACGGCGTTGTCGAGGCTGCCGCCGAGCACCAGGTTGCGCTGGCGCAGGTATTCGATGTCGCGCATGAACCCGAAGGTGCGCGCGCGGGCCACTTCCTTGAGATAGGAGGTGGTGGAGAACTCGACGTCGGCCTTGCAGGAATGCGAACGGATGACCGGATGGTCGAACTCGATCGTGAAATTGACGCGGAAGCCTTCGTGGGGTTCGAAACGCGCCCAGCGATCCTCGTCGCGCACTTCAACGGTTTTCTTGAGGCGAATGAAACGCTTGGCGGCATTCTGCTCGGCGATGCCGGCGGACTGGATCAGGAAGGCGAAGGGCCCTGCGCTACCGTCCATGATCGGCACTTCGGCGGCACTGAGATCGATGTAGAGGTTGTCGATGCCCAGGCCGGCAAGGGCCGACATCAAATGCTCGATGGTGGCTACCCGCACGCCTTCGTCGTTGACCAGCGTGGTCGAAAGGGCGGTGTCCCGCACCAGGTTCGGGTCGGCCTTGATTTCGGCGACCGGTGCGAGGTCGACGCGGCGAAAGACGATGCCGCTGTTTGCTGGTGCGGGCCGGAGGGTCATCAGGACCTTTTCCCCGGTGTGCAGGCCCACGCCCGTGGCGCGGATGACGTTCTTGAGCGTTCTTTGGCGGATCACTTCTCTGACCGATTGCTGGTTAATGCCGCGGAGCATAGCACAGGCGAATGTAGCAAAAAAGCAATTTTTCGTGAAATTCGCCACACATGTTGCCCAAAAACCACACGCGGGGTCATGACGCGGTCAAAAACCGGCCGGCAGGGCATTCGTGGCGAGTCGAATGCCCGGCCGGCGGCCTCGTTGGTTCCCGTCGCAATCGGCAAAAGCCCCCTTCCGCCTCGCTTCAGTCAGCCTGGTTGCGCAGGAAGGCCGGGATGTCCAGGTAGTCCATCTCCTTCTGTTCCCCGAACAGCTTTCGGCTTTCACCCTGCCGGGATTCTTCCCGTTCCTCGGCGCCGCCGCTCGACTGCTCGTCTTCGGTGGCGCGAAAGGCGGGGCGGTTATCGGTACCGGTGCGGACGACCTGCATCGGCCGCTCCTGACGCTTTGGGCGCCGCGCCCCCAGGCCGGTGGCCACCACGGTCACGCGCAGTTCGTCGTTCATGTCCGGGTCGATGACCGTCCCGATCACGACGGTGGCATCCTCGCTGGCCAGGTCGGCCACGGTGGTGCCCACTTCCTCGAATTCCTTCATGCTCAGGTTCATTCCGGCGGTCACGTTGACCAGGATCCCGCAGGCCCCGTTGAGATCGACATCCTCGAGCAGCGGCGAACCGATGGCGGACTGGGCCGCCATCAGCGCCCGGTCCTCACCCTTGGCCGTGCCGGCGCCCATCATCGCCATACCCATTTCGCTCATGACGGTACGTACGTCTGCAAAGTCGACGTTGATCAGGCCCGGGCGGGTAATGAGTTCGGCAATGCCCTGGACGGCACCCGAAAGCACCTGGTTGGCCGACTTGAAGGCGTCGAGCAGCGTGATTTCCGCGCCCAGAACGCTCAACAGCTTGCCGTTCGGAATGGTGATCAGCGAATCGACGTGGTGTGAGAGCTCGTCGATACCCTGCTGGGCCACGGCGCCGCGGCGCTGCCCTTCGAACGGGAAGGGCTTGGTGACCACCGCCACGGTGAGGATGCCCATTTCCTTGGCGGTCTGCGCCACGACGGGTGCCGCCCCGGTGCCGGTGCCGCCGCCCATGCCGGCGGTAATGAAGACCATGTCGCAGCCTTCGAGCATCTCGCTGATGCGGTCGCGGTCCTCGAGCGCCGACTGGCGCCCCACTTCGGGATTGGCACCCGCGCCCAGGCCCTTGGTCACGCCCGATCCGATCTGCAGCGTGGTCT
>CAZSGS010000339.1:0-3372 GCA_964606365.1 uncultured Wenzhouxiangella sp.
GGTCGACCTCGCTCGGGAAGCCGTCCTTCGGCGAGACCACGACGGCGCCGTACTGGCCCTGGGCGGTGTGCATCAGCACGCTTGGGGTGCCGCAGTGGTACATGTACACGCCGGGGTAGTTGGCGACCCATTCGAACTCGATCGTCGCGCCCGGGGGAATCGTCTGCCACTTGTCGTCGGCCGCCACGGTGCCGCTGTGGAAATCCATCGAGTGCGGCATCGGACTGACCGCGGGCTGATTGTTCTGGTAGGTGTTGTCCTGGATCTGCTCGAAGAAGGGGCTGCCGCCGTCGACCGGTTCGGTAATGACCACCGGCTCGTCGGAGCGGTTCTTCATGGTGAAGACCACGCGGTCGCCCTCGCGCACGTGCAGGGTCGGGCCGGGCACGCTGCCGCCGAAGGTCCAGGCGTTGAAGGACTTGCCGGGCGCGACCTCGACCTGCTGGGAGATGACGTCCATGCGCACGTCGTGGGTGCGGTTGCCTTCGTAGTCGAGTTCCGCCAGGTGGGGTACGGCCGAGAGGTAGTCGCCTACCACGGGCGGACCGCTGTAGTCTTCGGTGTAGACGCGTGCTTCGGGCAGGCCGAAGATCTTGCCGTCGACCATGAACTCGCCGTCGTGGACGAGGCGGTCGTCGGCGCTCAGGCCGCCGGAGATCAGGCCGAAGGCGAGGGCGGCGGTGGCGATGGTCGGGGATGTGAACAGTTTCATTTTCAAAGCTCCTTTGCGAGCACGATTTCGATGTCCGAAACGCCGTAACATGCATTTCGAATGCATCTTAATCGATGCGGCTTGGAGCGATTTGACCTGGGTCAAACAGGGCGAGTTTTCGGAGCGGAATTTATCCCTCAGCGATTCATTGGAACCGCAGATTACGCAGATGAACGCAGTTTGTTTTTCTAAAGAGAAATTGTCTTGAAGGGTATTCGCGCAACTATCCGGTTCTCGGGCAGCAAGAAACAATCAGTCGTGCTTCTTTGACGCATTAATCTGCGTCAATCTGCGTGATCTGCGGTTTCAATAAAACCGGTGTTCGATCGACGCGCGGGCGGGATCAGGCGCCAGGCAGTACGTCGTCTCCGTCCCCACACAAGGGCAGGTCGGGCCGGCGCTCGCGCTCGGGAAGCTGGCGCCGGATGTCATGCAGGGCCGTACGCAGGCCTTCTTCCAGCACCGGGTGGTAGAACGGCAGCTGGAGGGCTTCGACGACGTCGACGCGGCGCTGGATCAGCCAGGCCAGTTCGTGGGCCAGGTGTTCGGCGCCGGCGCAGGCCATTTCCGCTCCGATCAGCCGGCCCGAGGCGTCGGCGTGGATCTTCATCAGGCCGGTTTCGTAGCCCTTGATGATCGACCGCCCCTGTTTGCCGAAGTCGCATTCGCCGGTGAGCGCACCGTCGGGGCGTTCACCGCCGCGCAGTCCCGCCCAGGCGACCTGGGGCTCGCTGAAGACGATGGCCATGGGCGTTCGGCGGGCCATGCACTCGGCATCCGGGTGCAGGGCGTGCCAGGCCGCCAGGCGGCCCTCGTCGGCGGCCTCGTGCATGATCGGCCGGATGCCGTTGATGTCGCCGGCGAACCAGACCGGGGCATCGCCGGCGCGCAGGCTGTCGGGATCGAGTTGCGGCAGCCCCTTGTCGTCCATGGGCACGCCCAGTTGTTCGAGCCCGAGCGTCTCCAGCGGCGCGCGGCGGCCGATGGCGGCGATGACCCTGTCGACTTCGATTCGCTTTTTGCCGAAGCGGATGGTCGCACCCTCGCTCGTGCGCTCGGGCAGGGCGTCGTCGCCGAGATGCAACACCAGCTGCTCGCCCAGCGTTTCCCTCATGATGTCGTTGATATCGGCGTCCGCGATGCCGGCCAGAACCTTGTCGCGGCCGAACAGGTGAACCTCCGCCCCGAGCATCGCCAGGCCCTGGCCGATCTCGCAGCCGATGGCGCCGGCACCGATCACGGCCACGCGCGCCGGGATATCGGCCATCTCGAACAGATCGTCGCTGGTCAGGAGAAGATCACCCAGTGCCCGCCAGGGATCGGGAACGAACGGCTTTGTGCCGGCGGCCACGACGAATGCGTCGGCGCTGTAGCGGGTGCCGTCGACCTCGACGCAGTCGGGTGCGACGAAGCGCGCGGCGCCGCGGACGAAGCCATCGCCCATCTTCTCCACCGCGCGGACGGGACCGGCGGTGAATCGATCGCGCAGTTCGCGCACGTGCTCCATCACCGCCGCGCCGTCGAGTTCGCCGACCGGGCCGCCGACTAGACCCTTCCGGTGCAGCCCGCGGGCGGTCTGACGGTCCTTCGCGACCTGCAGCAGGGCCTTCGACGGCATGCAGCCGACGCGCGCGCAGGTGGTCCCCAGCGGACCGGGGTCGATCATCACGATGTCGTCGGTCAGGTCGCGTGCCTGTTTCCAGGCGCTGAGGCCGGCAGTGCCGGCCCCGAGGATGATCAGTCGATGGTGCGGCATGAGGCGCTCCGGTTTGGCTTCATGGCCGCCAGAGTACTGCTTCTAGAGTGCCGCTTCTAGCGGTGCCAGGTCAGACTGAGCATGGCCCAGCGACCCGGTTCGGCCAGCAAGGGCAAGTTGGGGTCGTCCGGGGTGCGGCCGATCACCCGGCCCGTTTGCCAGTACTGCCGGTCGGCCAGATTGAACAGGCCGAGGCCGACTTCCAGGTCGTGGCGTGGAAACCAGCGCGTCAGCCAGTCGATCGTGGCGTAGCCGGGCGGTGAAAACAGGGCCTCGCCCTCCTCGTCGACCAGCGCGCGCTGACCGCGTCGGGCCGTTGCGATGACCCGGGTGTCCAGGCGGGCGTCGGGCGAGCGCCAGGCCAGCTCGGCGATCAGGCCCGGCGGCGAGATGCCGGGCAGGGCGCGGCCGCTGCTGCGGTCTTCCCCGCGCGCCCATTCGCCGGCCAGCTCGGCACTGAAACCACCGCCGAACGCTCGTCTCAGGCGCAGTTCAGCGCCTTCGATGCGCACCCGGTCGCGGTTGATCGACTGAAACAGCAGGAAGCCGCTGGCCGGGTCGAAGCCCAGCGGCGCGCGGGTCTGGATGAAGTTCTCGTAGTCGTTGCGATACAGGGCCAGTTCGGCCCGCGTGTCGTCCCCGCGCCAGCGCAGGCCCGCCTCGACGGTACGCCCCTTTTCGGGCTCGAGGTCGGGATTGGCGATGGCGCGCACGTTGAACTGCGGATACTCCAGGCCGATGTTGACGTCCTCGAAGGGCGGGGCGCGCAGTCCGCGGGCATACTGGGCAAAGAACTCCATCGAGTCGCCCAGCGGCCAGACCAGGCCCAGCCTGGGCAGCCAGCTGCTGGTGCTCAGCTCGGTCGTCTCGGCGTTGGGGAAAGACGATTCGAACAGCGGATCAT
>CAZSGS010000340.1:0-3343 GCA_964606365.1 uncultured Wenzhouxiangella sp.
ACGACAGCACGAGCAGCAGCAGTGCCCAGGGCGTGTCGACCGGCACCGACAAGGTTTCGGCGGGTATGCCCGTATAGGTGAAGCCGCCTTGCAGCCTGCTGGTCTGGGCGTCCGGGTTCTCGACCACCAGGTCGACCGGGCCTTCCGCTCCGGGCGGCGTGGTGCAGGTGATGGTCGCATCATCGACGACGATGACGTTGACGCACGCCGTTCCGCCAACCGTTACCGTGGCGCCGCTCTGGAAGCCGCTGCCGGAGATGGTGATGTCCGTGCCGCCCGCCTCCGTGCCGCTGTCGGGCGCAACGCCGGCGATGGCGGGCGGCGGTGTGGCGGCGTAGTCGAAGCCGCCGGCCAGGGTGTCGGATTGCGTGTCGGGATTGGTGACCACCACGTCGGCGGTGCCGGTGCCGGCCGGTGTCGTGCAGCCCAGCTCGGTCGCGTCCACGAAGGTCACGCCGGTGCAGGCACTGCCGCCGATGTCGACGGTGGCGCCGTTCTGGAAGTCGCTGCCGGTGATCGTGACCGCCGTCCCGCCGGCCTCCGGGCCGGTGTCGGGCGTGATGCTGGCGATACTCGGCGCCGGAACGGCATCATAGGTAAACCCGCCGGCGAGCGTGTCGGATTGGGTGTCGGGGTTGGTGACCACCACGTCGACGGTGCCGGTCCCGGCCGGTGTCGTGCAGCCCAGCTCGGTCGCGTCCACGAAGGTCACGCCGGTGCAGGCACTGCCGCCGATGTCGACGGTGGCGCCGTTCTGGAAGTCGCTGCCGGTGATCGTGACCGCCGTGCCGCCGGCTTCCGGACCGCTGTCGGGCGCAATGCTGTCGACCGTCGGCGGCGGCGTGCCGCCAATGATGACCGGATCCGCCGGTGCGGGCGCGGCGACGTTGATCGACGAAATGGTTTCAACGGTCGTCGAGCCGCCGGCGAAGAGGTCCAGCGCCTGCCATTGCATCGCGCCGGTGAAGTCGTCGGGCCCGAAGGGCAGTCCGCTGTTATCGAGGTCGTCGGCCGCGGTGTCGGACAGCAAGTTGCGGATGTCCGGCCAGACGGCCACCTGGTAAGCGTCGGCGCCGCCGGCGCGGTGTTCGACCGTGTCGGTTTCCGTGATGCTGATGTGGTCCGGAGACGCGATCAGCGTTGCCGAATCGTCGGGGGCGCTGGCGTTGATGTCGAAGTCCGTGTAGATAAACACGTCCAGTGTGCGGTCGGTCGCACCGGGGTTGTCGACGCTGAGCGTGGTCGTGAGGATGGCCTCGCCGGCGGCGGGCTCGGAAATGACCAGCTGCATCGTGGCGTCGAGGCCGGTGCCGTTGAAATCGGTCCAGTCGAGCGTGGCGGTATCGCCCGTGAAATCCGACGTCGATGGTCCCTGCAGCTGGGATTCCTGCGTTTCTCCGTCCAGGCGGTAGGAGAAACCGTAGGAGAATGCCTGGTCGTCACCACCCGCCGTGAAATCGACATTGAATCCGGCCGCGTCGGTGGTCCCGGTGAATTCGAGGCTGGCTGCACCGTCCGTGATGGTGCCGGTCACGCCGCCCTGTGGTGTTTCAGGTGTTTTCTGTGCCGCGATCGGTGCGGCCAGCGACAGCGCCGCGCAGGCGAGCCCGGCCAGTATGGATTTCCTGAACATGATTGCCTCCCGTGGGCATCGAATCCCTCAAGCGGTTTCTATAGCACTATTTCAGCGCGCGCGCAATAAATCGATGGCACTTGTCAAGCGCCCGCGCAGAGCTGTTAGCCTCTGAGCCTGCCCAGCGCCATGGCCAGCGATGCGGTGTCGGGGTAGCGGTCCCCGGGCTTGAAGGCCAGGCAGCGCAGGATGATCGTTTCCAGTTCCTCCGGAATCGCGGACCAGAAGTGCGACGGCGGCGTCGGGCTCTGGTGGAGTCGCGCCACCGCGATCTCCATGCCGGTCTCGCCTGAAAACGGCATGCCTCCGGTGAACAGCTCTTCGAGCACCACGCCCAGTGCGTAGATGTCGGTGCGTACGTCGAGCTGGCTGCCCTGGATCTGTTCCGGGGCCATGTAGTGGGGGGTTCCGCTGAGCTGGTCGCTCGAGGTGTCCCCGCGCGCTCGAGCCGGCCGCGAGATGCCGAAATCCATCAGCTTGGCGTTGCCGCGATGCTCGAGCATGACGTTGCCGGGCTTGATGTCGCGGTGCAGGACGCCGACCTCGTGAACCGCCTCGAGTCCCGCGCACAGTTGCCGGGCGATTCTCAGCGCGGCACCGTAGGGCAGCTTGCCGCGGCGATCGAGCAGCTCTCGCAAGGTCATGCCGCTGACGAACTCCATCGACAGGTAGGGCGCGCCGCCCGCTTCGCCGAAGTCGTAGGTGCGCAGTACGTTGGGGTGCGTGATGCGCCGCGCCAGCTTGAGCTCGCTCTTGAGACGATCGAGGCTCTGGGCATCGACCCTGCCGGGCTTGATCATCTTGATCGCGACGATCTCGTCGAGCTTCTGGTCGTAGGCCTTGAAAACCACGCCCATGGCGCCGCTGCCGATCTCGTCGAGCAGTTCGTAGCGCTCGCCCAGATGGCGGCGCAGTTTGCCCGACGGCGAGTCGGGCAGCCGGGTGTCGGCCACGGGTTCGGTGTCATGCCCTTCGGGCTGTTCGTGCCGCTTGCGATCGTCCTGCCGGTGCGCCTCGATCGGCGCGTGACGGGCCATGTCGGCCATGTAGTCTTCCATGTCGCGTTTCTCGCGCAGGCTGCTGAGCAGGCTGTCGAAGGCGCGCGAGAGGCGTCCGATCTCGTCGCTGCCTTCGGTGGCGACCTGGTGGCGGTAGTTGCCGTCCACGGCGGCTTCGGCCGCCGATGTCAGGCGGCGCACGGGCTGCAGGATGCGCTGCGATATCGCGTAGGACAGGATCAGTGCCACGGCGATGGCAACGATGCCGGTGATCAGCACCACGATCGGAATGTTCTGGTAGGCGGCCAGCTCACGATCGAGCGAGGTCATCGCCACGGTCGTGCCGAAGGCTTCGCCGTGCGCGTCGATCAGGGGCGATAGCTGTGCCAGCCAGCGGTCGTCGCCGAGCTCGACGCGAAACGTTCGGCCGGACTCGGTAGTCTCGAGCAGCGCCCGGCCCAGTTCGCCGTCGGCGCCGATTTCGGTAACGAGGCGATCAGTGGCCGGGACGTCCAGGGTCGTGGCCACCACGCGGATGCGCTCGCCGGCGGTCAGGTAGGCCACGTCGGCGCCGCTGACGCGCTTGACGTCGTTGGCCAGTGAGTTGTCGAGCGCCAGCCCGGCGACCAGGAAGCCGGCAACCGTGCGACCGCGCGCGATCGGCGTCACCGATGCCTGGTAGAGCGTATCGCCGCTCGTCCACAGCCCGCTG
>CAZSGS010000341.1:0-3337 GCA_964606365.1 uncultured Wenzhouxiangella sp.
AAGCCGGCAAAACTGGCGATATAGCGATCTCCGTACGCGCCCGCGGCGGCCTTGCGCGACGTGCCGGTCTTGCCCGCCACGCGATACCCCTCCACGCGGGCTCCCTGGCCGGTACCCTCGGGCCCGGTCACGGTCTCGAGCATGCCCGCCAGTTCCCGTGCCAGATTGGGATCGAGCACCGAGTGGGGCGCGTCCTGGTCGGCATCGGCGATGAAGGTCGGCTGGCGCAGGCGCCCCTCGTCGGCGATGGCGCCCATCGCGCGGGCAAGCTGCAGGGGCGTGACCGACAAACCGTAGCCGTAGGCCAGGGTTGCCTGCTCAAGCTTGCGCCAACGCTCGTAGTCGCGCAGGACACCGGCAGACTCGCCCGGGAAGCCAGTGCCCGCCACCGAACCGAAACCGAAGCGCGAATACATGCTCCACAGGTGGCGGGCGTCCATCGAAAGGACCAGATCCACAACGCCGACATTCGACGACTTGGTCAGCAATTGCTCGACGGTCAGTTCGCCGAAGTTGCGCACGTCCCGGATGTCGTGACCGGAAACGTTGATCACGCCCGGTGATGTATCCACCGTCATGTGGCGATCGGCGACGCCCGCCTCCATGGTCGCGGCGATCGCGAAGGGCTTCATGACCGATCCCGGCTCGAGCACGTCGGTCAGCGCCCGATTGCGCAGGCCCTCGGACGAACTGCGCGCAGCGGCGTTGGGGTTGTAGGAGGGGTAGTTGACCATGGCGAGAATCTCGCCGGAGTCGACTTCGAGCACGACCACCGAGCCGGACCGTGCGCCGTATTCCATCACGGTGGTCTTGAGATCCCGGAACGCCAGATACTGCAGCCGGCGATCGATGGTGAGCTGCAGATCGCGACCGGGTTTGGCTTCGCGGATCAGTTCGACGTTCTGCACCACCCGCCCGACGCGGTCCTTGATGACCCGCTTGGCGCCGGGGCGCCCCTCAAGCCAGTCGTTGTAGGCCAGCTCGAGGCCTTCCTGCCCGACATCGTCGATATTGGTGAAACCCAGCACTTGCGCGCTGACTTCGCCGGTGGGATAGAAACGGCGGTATTCACGCTGCAGGAACACGCCGGGAATGTCGAGCTCGCGAATCTTTTCGGCGAGGTCGGGGTTGATCTGTCGGCGCAACCACACGAACTCGCGACTGGCGCGCTGTGTCAGGCGTCGCTCCATGTCTTCGGCGTCGGCATCGAGCAGGTTGGCCAGCAGGGAAATATGGTCGGACGCCTGCAACAGCTCGCCCGGATTCGCCCATACCGATTCGACCGGGGTGGAGACGGCCAGCGGTTCACCGTTGCGATCGAGAATGCTGCCACGCACGGTCGGGATCGAGACATCACGCAGGTAGCGGGCTTCGCCCTGACTCTGGAGGAACTCCGTTTCCATGACCTGCAGGTTGACCGCGCGCGCCATGACGGTCACGGCCGCCAGCAGCATCACCGCGGCGGTGATCCATACGCGCACGTTGACGCGGTTGTTGGGCGCGTCGGTCATGGTGACGTCACCAGGATTCGAACGTCTTCGGGCGACGCCATGTCGAGTTCTTCGCGCGCCTGGCTTTCGACTCGCCCGGCGTCGCCCAGCCACGCCTGCTCGAGCTGGAGCCGACTCCACTCGACCCGGGCTGAATCGCGCTCGGCCTCTGCCTCCTGCAGGCTCGCGAACAGCTGGCGCGACTCGTGCCGCAGCACCACGACACCGATCGCGCTGGCCAGCACGACCGCGGTAAGCACCAGCAGCAGCAGCCAGCGGATCATGTCGCCTCCCCGGCCGGCTTCTGGGCCACCCGCATGCGCGCGCTCCGGGCGCGCGCGTTACGCCGGACTTCGACCTCGTCGGCCCGGATCAGCCCCCCGACGAGATCCAGCCGCGGGACGAACGTCTCCAGCGTCGGCAAGCGTCGGCTGGCCGGCGGCGGCCTGGCGGCCTTCTGGAAGGCGCGCTTGACCCGCCGATCCTCGAGCGAATGGAAGCTGATCACGACGAAGCGTCCACCCGGGGCGAGCAGCTCGATGCCTGCTTCAAGCACCTCTTCGAGGGCAGAAAGCTCGTCGTTGATGAAAATGCGCAGCGCCTGGAAAGTGCGCGTCGCCGGGTGTCGCGGCGACGGTGCTCCGGGCACGGCCGCGCTGACGATCGCGGCCAGCTGGGCGGTGCGCCGGATGGGTGTGGATTCGCGCTCACGCACGATGGCGCGGGCGATGCGGCGGGCGAAACGCTCCTCGCCGTAGTCCCTGATGACGCGCGCGATGTCGGGCTCTTCGGCGCGGGCGAGCCAATCGGCCACCGACTCGCCGGAGTCGGGATCCATGCGCATGTCGAGCGGTCCGTCGTGCTGAAAGCTGAACCCGCGCTCGGGATCGTCGAGCTGGGGGGAGGAGACGCCGATGTCGAGCAGCAGGCCGTCGACGCGACCCGTCAGGCCGAGGGCTTCGATGATCATGCCAAGCTCGGCGAAGTTGCCGCGGCGGATCGTCACGCGCTCGTCCCCGGCGTACTTCGCCCGGGCATCGGCAATGGCCTGAGGATCTCGATCTGTTACCACCAGTCGCCCTTCCTCGCCGAGGCGGGCCAGCATGGCCGCGCTGTGCCCTCCCCGACCGTATGTGCCATCGACGTACACGCCATCGGCACGAATCCTCAACGCATCCAGTGCCGGCCCCTGCAGGACCGGCTCGTGTTCCTGGTCTCTCTCCATGGGCCTAGAGGACCAGTTGCGCCATTTCTGGCGAGGCCTGCTCCTGGATCTCGCGCTCCTCGGCAGCCCGGCGCTGATTGAGAATGTCTTCGTTCCAGATTTCGAAGCGCTGGCCCATACCCATGAAGACCGCGCGTTTTTCCAGCCCGGCCACCTGTCTGAGCGTCACCGGCAGAAGAATGCGTGAATTCGAGTCCAGCTCGAGCTGCGTGGCCGAGCCCACCAGCCGCCGCTGCAGACTGCGGTGGCTGGCATTGAAGGTGGAAAGGGCCATCACTTCGTCGCGAATGCGTTCCCACTCGGGAAGCGGGTAGAGCCACAGGCAGCCGGCGTCGAATGCCGAGTAGGTGAGCACCAACCGATTGCCACATTCCGCATCGAGATCCTCCCGATAGCGGGTCGGCACCGCGAGGCGGCCCTTTGCGTCAAGATTGATGGCGGTTTCACCAAAAAACACGGTTCGACACTCACTGTCACTCGGAATCCACTAAATCCCACAATTTCCCACTTGACGCCACCATAGCCCTCGGGCCGCGGAGTGTCAAGGAGTTTCAGGGGGTTGGGGGCGGTCGGTGGTCGGCTGGTTGGCTGGTTGGCTGGTTGGCTGGTTGGCTGGTTGGCT
>CAZSGS010000342.1:0-3327 GCA_964606365.1 uncultured Wenzhouxiangella sp.
GCCAGGTAAATGACCTTTTCGCCATCGAACACGGCCGTCTGCTCAAGCTTGATATTGACCTTCTGACCATCCCATTCAGGCAGGCTTGTCTTGATGCTGCCCTCAATGGCGTAGGCGGTGTTGGCGTGCAGCGGCCAGTCGCCCGTGTGTTCGACCTCGGCGGGCAGGTCCCACATACCGATGGTCGGGCCGGGGCCGTGGCCGAAAAAGCCGATCGGATGGGTATAGATATTGAACGTCCAGGGCGCGGCGTCCATCGCGTCCTGGGCGGCGGCGAGGATCTCGTTGCCGGTGCGGCCGGTGTCGAACTCGGCGGTGAGGCGGTCCTGCCAGCGATTGCCCTCGGCCAGGGCGTCGACCAGGCCTTCGGGAACCTCGTCCTCGCCGGGTCGCAGTACGTAGGCCATTTCCTGGGTATCCGTACACAGTTTCAGATAGCAGATGCCGACGTCGGTATGCAGCACGTCGCCGGGCTCGATGGTGCCGGCCGTACCGCAGAAGGGCGCGTCTTCGCCGCACGCCTCCGACGGGCGCTGGATATTGACGGAGGGCATGAACCAGGGATCGAGCCCCAGCGACTCGAACCGCTGGCGGATGAACCAGGCGACGTCGTCGGTCGAGGTCACCCCGGGCGTGATCACACGGCCGGAGAAGGCCTCGGCGATCACGCCGCGCGCGATCGACACCGCGTGCGGATAGACGGCCAGTTCGCGCGCGCTGCGCGTCTCCAGCCAGCGCACCACGAGTTCCTCCGACGACACCAGGCGATCCCGCAGTGCTTCGGGCAGTGCGTCGGTCAGCTTGCGGTGCAGGCCGTGGGTCAGCCCGTCGGCTTCCGGCCACGTATCGGACACGTTGATGCCGATGCGATCGGGATCGCGCTCGACGATCAGCTCGGCCAGGGCCGCCCATTGCGCGTCGAGCGAGCCACCCTCCCAGGCGGATTCGTAGGGCTCGCCCAGGGGGTAGCGATTGACGGTCAGTCGATCCACGCCGCCGTCGTCGTGACGGTGGAAGACCAGCATGGTGGTGCGGCGCGCGGCGAAGCTGGGCTGCGGAACCAGGGTGAAATAGACCGGGTCTTCGGCGTATTCGCGGTTGAGCACCAGCCACATGTCGATACCGGTCTCGTCCATCAAGCGCGGCAGCAGGCTCTCGAGACGGTCGGCAAGCATGGCGTTTTCCGGATCGATCCGCTCGCGCGCGGTCAGGACCGCGCGGTCAGCGGACTCGATCACGCGGCCCTGTTCGGCCGCCGGGACCTCGGTGCCCGACAGGGCGAACGCGAGCAGGACGCCGGGCAGCATGGCCACGGTCCGGCTTGGTTTGCTGGTCATTTCCTGTTTCCTGTTCCGGGGGCGGATTACTTGAAGTGCGACTTGAAGTAATTGAACGAGTGCTGCAGCGCATCCCAGGTGTGCTCGGCCTCGCGCTTGAGCTTGTTCCACTGCAGTTCGCTGGCGGCGCGCACCTCGTCGAGCTTGTTGGCCAGGTCCTTGCGGCGCCCCCTCAACTCGGCCAGGCGCTCGTGGTATTCCTCGCGCGTCTTCGAGCCGACTTCTTCGGCGCGACCCTCGAACGTTTCGATCTTCTCGTCGAGCTCGTCCAGGCGCGACTTGAGTCGCTCGATGAATGCCTTTCTGTCTTCGCTGCTCATGGTGAAGCTCCTTTGGTGCGGACCGGGTGGCCAGAGCCCGAGTGTACGCCAGCTGTCCGGGGCTTGGAACAAACGCCCGACCGGCATCGGTCAGGCCAGCCAGGCAAACAGGCCCAGCAGTCCCCAGACGGCAATCAGGGCAAGCATTCGACGCGTGGTCAGGCGGGATTCGTCGTCGTGAATCAGCATGGTGGAAACCTCTTGCTCAATGTCGGAAATATAAGTTGCTTTTCGCAACCGAAAATAGCCTAGCGCTATTGGTTGCAAATTGCAACTCAAAACGGCAAACTGGATCCATGAGCAAAACCAATCCCTGCCACGGCAATTGCCCGATCGCCCGCGTGACCGCCCTGCTGGGCGACGGCTGGAGCCTGATGATCATTCGCGAGGCCTTTCTCGGCAGCCGCAAGTTCAACGACTTCGAGCGCCAGCTGGGCATCGCGCGCAATATCCTCTCCGACCGCCTGCGCAAGCTGGTCGAGGCCGGGCTGCTCGCGCGAAAGGCCTCGCAGACCGACCGGCGCGTGGTCGACTACAGGCTGACGAGTTCGGGACGCGCGCTGTTTCCCGTGCTGATCGCGCTGACGCAGTGGTCCGAGCGGCATCTGGGCGACTGCGCCCATTCGGTCCGCTACGTCGAGCGCGCCACCGGCGAGGAAATCCAGTCGATCCGGGTGCTGAGCGCCGACGGGCGTGAACTCGACGCCGGTGACCTGGCCATGCTGCCCGGGCCGGACGCCGATGCGGCCCTGAGGGCCCGACTGGTCGCCGCCATCGACCAGGCCGGAAGCGATGCGGCCACCGCGACGTCGTGATGCGCGCCGGCGTCGAACCGGGCGGGCGGGTTGAACCCGGCCGCGCCGCCCGCAGCAGAGGTCCGCTGGCGGTGGATGCTCGCCCTGCTGTTCACCTCGGTCTTGCTGCTCGTGTTCTGGCCCCGGCTTCCTGAACACCGCCACGCGCAGCCGTCGCGGGTTCTGCCCGCCGAGGCGGCGCGCGAGACGCGGCTGGGCCGTTCGCTGGCCGAGCAGGTCGGCGATCATCCGGGCGAGAGCGGCAGCCACCCCCTGTACGACCCGCTCGATGCCTTTGCCGCGCGCTACCTGCTCACGCACGCGGCCGAGCGCACGCTCGATGTGCAGTACTACATCTGGGGCGACGACCTGACCGGCACCCTGATGCTGAACGCCCTGCTCGAGGCCGCCGACCGCGGCGTGCGTGTGCGGCTGCTACTCGACGACAACGGCATCGCGGGCCTGGACGAACGGCTCGTGGCCCTGGCCCGGCACGCGTGCATCGACATCCGCCTGTTCAATCCCTTCGCGCAGCGCCGGCTGCGCTGGGTCAACTACCTCACCGACTTCCGGCGCATCAATCGGCGCATGCACAACAAGTCCTTCACCGCCGACAACCGCGCGACGATCGTGGGCGGGCGCAACATCGCCGACGAATACTTCGCCGCCGGCGACGGGCTGCTGTTCGCCGATGTCGACATCCTCGCCGTCGGCGAGGTGGTGGGCGAGGTCTCGGACGATTTCGACCGCTACTGGAACAGCGAATCGGCCTGGCCGATCGAAGCCCTGGTCGAACCGCGCACCGGCGATGCGGTCGACGGGCTGCGTCGCGACGCCGCGCGCGTGGAGGACAACGAACGGGCGATTGCCTACCTC
>CAZSGS010000343.1:0-3323 GCA_964606365.1 uncultured Wenzhouxiangella sp.
CCACCGGCAGATCGAGGGTGTCGTTCAGATCACCGTTGGCACTCGAGTTCCCCGTCGCGCCGCCGCTTGCCGTGCTGGTCCAGCTGCAGTCTTCCAAGGGCGCCTGGAATTCATCGGTGACTTCGGCATCGCTGACGGCGGAAGGACCGAGGTTCTCCACCATGATGACGTAGCTGATCGGCGTACCCGGCAAGTGCTCGGTGGTGTTGTCCGTCTTGCTGATCGTCAGATCGGCCGACGCCTGCACGGTATCGGTCTCGGTCGAACTGTCGTTTCCGGTCTCGGGGTCGGTCACCGACGCCGACTCGATCGTCGCCGTGTTGCTGACGCTGCCGCTCGCTGAGGCTTCGACGTCGCAGGTAATCTCGTAGGTCACGCTGGAGTCGACCGGCATATCGAGTGTGTCGCCGAGATCGCCGCTGCCGTCGGTATTACCCGTTGCGCCGCCAGCGGCGACGCTGGTCCAGCTGCAGTTCTCGAGCTCTGCCGGGAACGAATCGGATACGACCGCATCCTCGACCACGGACGGACCGGCGTTCTGTGCCACCACCGTGTAGGAAGCCTGTTCTCCGGCGATCACCGAATCCGCATCGCTGGTCTTGGAGACGGACAGGTCGGCCGAGGCGTCCAGCGTACTGGTGTCGGTCGCGCTGTCGTTGCCGGGCTCGGGATCGGCCACCGACGCCGCCTCGATCGTCGCCGTATTGCTGACGCTACCCGTCGCCGATGCATCGACATCGCAGGTGACATCGTAGGTCACGCTCGAGCCGGCCGGCATGTCGAGGGTGTCGTTGATATCGCCGCTGTCGTCGCTATTGCCGCTGGCGCCGCCGGCGGCCGCGCTCGTCCAGCTGCAGTTGTCCAACGGCGCCTGGAAGGTGTCGACAACATTGGCGTCCCCGACACTCGAAGGACCGAGGTTCTCGGCGACGATGGTGTAGTCGATCGGCGTGCCGGGGGTATGCTCGGTCTGGTTGTCGGTCTTGCTGATCGCCAGGTCGGCCGATGCTTCCAGACTGCTTGTGTCGGTTGCGCTGTCGTTGCCGGGCTCGGGATCGGCCACCGACGCCGACTCGATCGTCGCCGTATTGCTCACGCTACCGGTCGCCGATGCATCGACATCGCAGGTGACATCGTAGGTCACGCTCGAGCCCGGCGGCATGTCGAGGGTGTCACCGATATCGCCGCTGGCGTCGCTGTTGCCGGTCGCACCACCGGCGGCCGCGCTCGTCCAGCTGCAGTTCTGCAGCGGTGCCTGGAAAGTGTCGGTCACGTTCGCGTCGCCGACGCTCGATGGCCCGAGGTTCTCGGCAACGATGGTGTAGTTGATCGGGGTGCCCGGCGTATGCTCGGACTGGTTGTCGGTCTTGCTGATCGCCAGATCCGCCGAGGGGACCAGGGTGCTGGAGTCGGTCGCGCTGTCGTTGTCGGGCTCGGGATCGGAAGCCGTGGCCGAGGCAATGCTGGCCGTATTGCTCACGCTGCCGGTGGCCGATGCATCGACATCGCAGGTGACATCGTAGGTCACGGTCGACCCGACCGGCATGTCGAGTGTGTCGCTCAAATCACCGCTGGCATCGCTGTTGCCGCTGGCACCACCGGTAGCCGCACTCGTCCAGCTGCAATTCTGCAGCGGCGCCTGGAAAGTGTCGGTAACGACTGCATCACTCACCGCCGAGGGTCCGGTGTTTTCAGCGACGATGACGTAGTCGATGGGCGTGCCCGGCGTGTGCTCGGTCTGGTTGTCGGTCTTGCTGATCGCCAGGTCAGCCGATGGTTCGAGCGTATTGGTATCCGTGGCGGAATTATTGCCCTCATCCGGATCGTCGATCAAAGCGTCGGCTGTTACCGTGGCCGTGTTGCTCAGGCTGCCCGTGGCCGCCGCATCGATGTCGCAGGTCGCCGTGAAGGTGACATCACCGCCGGCCAGAATCGTGACGATGTCGTTGATATCCCCGGAACCGTTCGCCGAGCAACTCGAACCAGCCGATGCCGTGCACGTCCACGTACAGGTCAACGCACCGGGGAACGGGTCTTCCACGACAGTATCCGCGGCGTCGTCGGGACCGGCGTTACTGGCGACAATGGTGTAGACGATCTGGGTGCCCGGTGTGGAAGCAGATGCGCCGTCATCCTTCGTGATCGCCAGATCAGCGGTCAATATACCGGCCTGCGCGCTCAAGGCGGCCAGGTTCAGAGCCACGGCCAGACAGACCGCATGAAAGCTGATTCTCATTAGTTGTTCCTCCCTTCAGGACAGAGTTCCGGACATGCGTCTGTCATCCGCTGCGCGCCGATGACGCCGCCTGCCGCTACGCGCGACAAACGATGGATCCTTCCCTCGAACATCAATGCCACAAGTCGACCGATGATCGGCATTGCGACGGGGCGCGCTGACTCGCGGTCGAGTATAGGGCGCGCAATATAAGAAGTACAGCGCCGGAAGACGCGCCGGGGCAGACGGCCGGGTCGAGTCCCGGCTCATGACTCACTCAGCAGCTCGGCGGCCAGCGACGCCTCGCGACTTTCCGGAGCGGTACGCTCAAGCGCCAGCATGGCCGCCTGCGCCTCTTCACGATCGCCGATCGAAACCTGGACCGCCACTCTGGCAAGATGCGCCTTCAGATATCCCGGCGAGAGTTCCAGCGTCCGGCGAAAGTAGCGATCGGCCTGTTTGAGCTGACCATTTTCGGCCAGAAACGCGCCGTAGTTGTAGCTCGCCTGGGGGTAGTACGGATTCTGCTCCAGCGCCAGGCGGAACTCGGCGCGCGCCTGTTCCGGCCGATTGCTCCTGGCCCGGTGCACTGCCAGGTCGACCCGTGCCGGGACGAACTCCGGCTCTAACTCCAGCGCCCGCTCCAGCGCCTCGAGCGAAGCCTCCTCACGCTGCATGCGCTTGTGCATGCTCGATAGCAGCCAGTATGCCCTCGCACTCTTGCGGCGAGCCGAATACCGCTCGAGAAATTCCACCGCCGACGATCGCTCCAGCTGTTCGAAGCGGTGCGCGGCGAGCCGGAGGATCAGGCTTTCCGAAACCATCCCCGCGGATTGAAGTTCCCGGGCGATCTCCCAGGCTTCCTCGAGGCGCCCGACGCCGGCCAGGGCCGCGGCGTGCAGCTCCTGATACACGGGACTGTCGCCGCCGGTCTGGACCAGCTTGCCCGTATAGACCAGTGCGTCGGCCGGACGCCCATCGAACAGCAGGTGCTTGGCGGCACTCATCCGGTTCAGATCGGTCACGCGATCCTGCGGCGCAATGCCGTCATCGATCAGCTCCTCCCGGACTTCCACGCCGCCTTCGCTGCTGCCGTGCAGGTAACCCA
>CAZSGS010000344.1:0-3239 GCA_964606365.1 uncultured Wenzhouxiangella sp.
AGCCGCGACATCAAGGACGGGCACAACGTCGTGCTGCACGAGTTCGCCCACAAGCTCGACGACGCCGACGGCGCGGTCGACGGCGCGCCGATCCTGCACCAGCGCTCGCAGTACGTGAGCTGGGCCCGCGTGATGAAACGCGAGTTCGCGCAGCTGCGACAACAGGCCGGCGCGGGAACGCAGACCCTGCTCGACCACTACGGCGCCACCGCACCGGAAGAGTTCTTTGCCGTACTGGTCGAGACCTTCTACGAAAAGCCGAACCAGCTCAGGGCGCAGCACCCGGACTTGTACGAGGAAATGCGCACCTGCTTTCGCGTCGACCCGGCCGAATGGCACGAGCGGCTCCGGTCGGGTTGAGCCGGTTCGTCGCGGTGACGGCAACGGCCTGCGTTACCGGCGGGCGGCGATGCGGCGCGCATTGAAACAAAAAGGGCGACCGCCGCGGCGGTCGCCCGTCTTCCAGATCCGTGGAGGAGGAGCGGGAAGGCTTACGGGGTGATGACGGTGTCGATCACGTGGATGACGCCGTTGGAGGTCTCGATGTCGGTCTTGACCACCGTGGCCCCGTCGATCATGACGGTGTCGCCGTCGACGCTGATGTCCACGCTCGAGCCCTGTACGGTTTCGGCTTCCGTCAGGTTGACCACGTCGGACGCCATGACCTTGCCGGCAACCACGTGATAGGTGAGTACGTCGGTCAGGGCCTGCTTGTCGGCCAGCAGGGCGTTGAGATCCGCCTCGGGGATCTTTGCGAAAGCCTCGTCGGTGGGTGCGAATACCGTGAACGGGCCCTCGCCCGAGAGCGTTTCGACCAGGCCGGCTTCCTGTACCGCGGTGACCAGGGTGTTGAACTGGCCGGCGGCCATCGCCGTCTCCACGATGTTCTTGTCCGCCATGTCGCCGTGGTCCTTGTCCTTGTCGCCGTGATGGTCGGCCACCGCGGCCGTCGAGGCGGCGAGGAAAAGGGCGGCACCCGTGAGGGTCGTCCAGTTGCGAATATTCATGTTGATTCTCCGGTTGGTTGGGGTCGGTCGCCGCTATCGGCGATGGCGGCATCATGCCCTGCCGGCATCAACGCGGAATCAACCTGAAATGAAGGGCTTGTGGGGGTTGTGTGAGGAAAGCGTCAACGCGCCGCGCGGATGCGTTCCAGCAGCTCGCGGGCGCCGCTGACCGCCGCGTGCCTGCCGTCCCGGTGCAGTTGCTGGTAGGTGTCGAGCGACAGTCGGGCAAATTCGCCTGCCCGGTCGAGTTCGCGGGCTTGCAAGTGCAGTTCGGCCAGCGCCCTGAGGTTGTCGGCCACCTGGTGGTGGCGTTCTCCCAGTTCGGCGCGATTCATGGCCAGGGCGCTGCGCAGCAGCTCGAGCGCCTGTTCCGGGTTGCCCAGTTTCATATGCGTTGCACCCAGGTTGCCCAGCACCAGGGCAATGTCGTGATGGGACTCGCCGTAGCTGCCGCGGTAGATGTCGAGTGCCGTTTCGAGCAGTTCGATCGCCCGGTCGTGATCGCCCTCGGCCCGTGCGACGCTGCCGAGGGCGTTATAGAGCACGGCCACGGACGGGTGGCGCTCGCCCATCGCGTCCTGGCGGATGGCCAGGGCGCGTTCGTAGTAATCCCTTGCCTGGCGGTGCTGCCCGAGGTTGGCGTGCGCCCAACCCAGCTGGTAGAGCACGCTGGCGACCGCCGGGTGCTGGGGGCCGAAGGCATTGCTGCGAATGGCCAGGGCCTCGCGGAAGGCGGGCAGGGCCTCGGCGGGGCGGCCGGTCTGCACCAGCAGCGACGCCAGGTTGGTCAGCGAGAAGCTTGTGGTGGGGTGGTCCTCGCCGAGTACGCGGCGCCGCAGCACGATGGCGCGGTCGTAGTACGCTTGGGCGCGCTCGGTGCGATCCATGGTGGCGCTGAGCAGCGCCAGGTTGTTGTAGGACTCCGCCAGTTCGGCGCTTTCGGGCTGATGCACGCGGCGGATGTCGAAGGCCTGCTCGAGCAGGTCGCGGGCTTCGTCGAGGCGGCCGAGGGAGTAGAGCGCGAGTCCAAGGCCGTTCATGAAGCGCGCGCGAACCGGCGGCGGCTCGTTTCCAACCAGCGCCAGGGCGCGGCGGTGAGCGCTTTCGGCCTCCCGGTAGCGCCCCTGGGACCCCAGGGTGTCGGCCCGCAGCGCCCAGGCCTCGGCCCTGGCCCGCGGTTCGGCGTCGGGGTCGGTCTCGAGGCGCTCGACCGCATCGGCGGCCAGCCGGCCGGCCCGCTCGTAGTCGGCCAGACCGCGGTGGACGCGCGCGAGGATCTGGTACATCTCGGCCTGAACCTGCGGCGTCTCGTTGAGCACGCGAATCTGCTCTGCGCCGCGGTCGACCAGGTCGCGGGCGGTCAGTTCGCGCTCCTGCGCCCGCCACGGGTCGGCGTGCTCGAACAGCCCGACCAGGAACTCGCTCACCCGTTCGGTCTTGCTGGCTTCGAGCTGGGCGCGGTCGCGTTCGATGGCGACCTGCCGGGCCTGCCAGCTGGTGCCGGCCAGGCCCAGCACCAGCAGCAGGGTGGCGAGGCTGCTCAGGCCCACCGCGAAGGGATTGCGTTGCACGAAGCGCGTGGCGACGTAGCGGCGTGATCCGCCGCGGGCCTGTACCGGCTCGCAGCGGCGAAAGTGCTCGATATCGCGTATGAGATCGGCCGCGGAAGGATAGCGTGCCTCGGGCCTCGGAGCGCAGGCGGTGGCGATGATTGCGGCAAGATCGTCGCGGCGCGGACAGTTCCGGCCGATGTTCACGGCCAGCGATCGCCGATCCTCGGCCAGGTCGCGGTCGAACAATCCGCCGGTGAGCATCCAGTAAAGCAGGGCGCCCAGCGACCACAAGTCGGAGTGCGTGGACACCGGCTCGCCGGCGCGCAGTTCCGGCGCCGACCAGGCCGGCGTGAGCGCGCGAATGCGCTGCCGGGCGTTTTCGGCCTCGCCGGCGATCAGGCGCGCGACGCCGAAATCGAGCAGGCGCACGCGCCCGTCGTCGCCCACGCGCACGTTGGCCGGCTTGATATCGCCGTGGACGACCTGGCGCTGGTGGGCATGGCTGACGGCTTCGGCCAGGCGCAGGAACTGGCCCAGGCAAGCCGGGTAGTCGCCGGCATGGTCCCCGCGGCACTGGTGCAGGTCGCGCCCGCCGACCCATTCCATGACCAGCCAGGCCTGGCCGTCGTCGGTGGTACCGCCGTCGAGGATGCGCGCGATGTTGGGGTGGTCGAGCCGC
>CAZSGS010000345.1:0-3228 GCA_964606365.1 uncultured Wenzhouxiangella sp.
GGGCACCGGGCCTTGGAGCCGGCCGTCGGGCGCAAGGCAATCCGGGGCGGCGAAACCGCCGGCTCGCGGCGCGAGCACTCCGGCCCCGCCGACCGCATCGGCGGGCGATTTGAGGCCACTGCAGCCTTCCACGGCCGCGCTGGAGCGCCTGCTGGAGCAGGCGGGGTTCCTGACGCAGCGCGAGGGGGAGTCGGGGCTGGGCCTGGCGCGCCCGGCACCGGCCGGCGGCTGGACGCGCTGGTTCTCGAAGCTGGTGCGCGAGGGCCGGGCGGTGAGCCTGGTCGGGCCGGACGGTCAGCGCCTGTGGATCGCCACGCCTCGCCTGGACTGGTTCGTGTCGATGGACGCGCGCTGGCGCCCCGTGCCACCGCCGGGCGGGATCCCGCGCGAGGCCCTGCCCAGCGACCGCGGTGCGGTCTGGCAGTGGCTGGTCGAGAGCCGGCGGCGTATCGAGGGGGAGCGGGCGTTCGAGACGGTGGCGGGGGTGTTCGGGTTGACGGCTTCGGTTTGTTAGGGAGATCGGGGTTCGGGGTTCGGGGTTCAAGGTTCAAGGTTCAGGGTTCGGGGCGGGCACCGAAGGCAGTGGGGGGCGGCTGCGCCGCAATGGGTGATCGAGGGCTGCGTAGGTCGCGGTCGCATCCGCGACGGTCGAGGTTTCGGGGTTGTATGCCTTTGGTTGACGTTTGATGCGGTCGGGAGTGTCGTCCGTCGGGGACGCGGCCCCGACCTGCCCGGATGCGGTCGGGAGTGTCGTCCGTCGGGGACGCGGCCCCGACCTGCCCGGATGTGGTCCGGAATCCGAAGTTCGGAAATTGGCCCCGCCCCGGGCCGCAGATCGGGTTGTCTCCGGGACGCGTCGGCTGCGCCCGCGGTCGCTCGTCCGTCAGGGCTCGAAGCGGTCGCGGAAGAGCTTGTCGAGGGCGGGACCGAAGCGCAGGTTCTGGATGAGCTGGCCGCCGGAGGGGCTGGTTGCCAGTTCGATATGGCCGACCGGCCTCGGCGTCACCAGGCCCACGAAACCGCTGTGCCAGGAGGCGTCGACCGAGATCGTGGTGGTCCCGATCAGGGTGTCCTGGCGGTCGTGGACGCGAACCGTCACGTCGAGGCCGTTGCAGCCGGGGATGACATTCATGGCGACGGCGGTGACGTCATTCTCGGTGAAGGTCACGACTGCGGCGACGTTCGGGAAATCTTGAACCGAAATGTCCATGGGCCCGATCGCAAGGCCGTCCTGTCCCACTTGGGGGTGGTTGTCCCCGAGTACGGCATAGCCGCCGCCGCTGGTCGAGGTCAGGTTGAAGCCGCCGATCAGGTCGCCCGGGCTGAAGCATGGATCGTCTGAGGCGGCATCGACCGGCTCGGGGCAGTTGTCGATGCCGTCACCCGGCTCGCTGATGGCGCCGCCGTCGAAGGTTTCCAGCGGCAGGGCGGCACCGGCTACCGCCTGGAAGGAAGCCAGGTCCGAATACAGGTTCAGGTTGCCCCGGACCTCGACTCGGGGCCGATCCGGGGAAGCCGAAGCGGCCTGAACCGGGCAGTCGACGATGTTGCCAGCCTCGAGCGGTAGTGGAAATGCCAGCAGTGCGGTCAGGAACACGGCGCCGGCGGTGCCGGTCGAGCGGACGAGCTTGGACATGGAATCACTCCCGGGGCTTTCGGATTGGATGGTGTTTGGGGAGTTACGTGTTCGGGGGCGGAGGGAGGACACGGCGGCTGCGGTGGCGGTGTGCGGCCTCCGGGGTTCAGGATTCAGGTTGCGGGGAAACAATGAGTCCGGAACCCGGGAACCGGGCTCCGGACCACCGCTCACGCCGGGTCAGGGGGCGGTTTCGAAGCGGTCGGAGAAGATGACGTCGGCGCCCGGGCCGGAATCGAAGCTGGCGGTGATGGTGGTGTCGGCGGTGACGCTGATGTAGCAGATGTTGCCACTGGGCAGCGGGCAGTTGGGTGACCAGCCGGCGAAGGTGCTTCCGGTGGAAGCCACGGCGTGCAGCTCGACCAGGGTGCCGTTGAAGAAGTCTTCGCTGCAGTCGCTGCCGCAGGCGATGCCCACCGGCACGCTGACGACGGTACCCGAGCCGCTGCCGGTGCGGGAGGCGGTCAGCGTGAGATAGTCGTCGCCGACATTCATGTGGTTTTCATCGAAGCCGGCGTCGTGGTAGCCGTCGGGGTCGCCCGGATTGCCCTGGTCGTTGTTGGCGTCGTTGACCGGCAGTGTCTGGTATTCGATGTCGCGGGTGGACGACCAGAGCAGCGAATTGGCGTTGCACATGTCCACGCCGGGCGAGGCGGAAGTCTGGCGAAAATCGCCGCCGGCGGCGTTGTTGAACTGCGGCGTGGCGGCATGATACATGCCGGCACTCAGATCGCCGGCGGGGCCGTCGAGCAGCAGGCAGGGCGTGGCGATCGAGCCCGACTGCAGGTCAATACCCGTGGAGTCGGCAATGATCGAGTTGTGCAGGTAGTTGTCTCCACCCGATTGGGACAGCAGTGCAGTCGACGGGGTATTGGGCCCGTCTGACACGTACTTTTCGTTGCCTGCGATGGTGGCGTGCTGGATCTCGAACGTGGCGCCGTTGTTCCAGAGCGCGTGGTCGGTCGTATTGCGAAACAGGCCGACATGGCCCAGCCGGATCAGCGCGTCGTTGGTGCCGTAGATCAGCGATTTGATGTCCGGTGTGGTCCAGAGCGTGTTCAATTCGAATATGGTGCGGCTGATCTTCACGTAGGAATCGTCGACGTGAACCACACTGCGATAAGTCCGGTTGCCCTGGATTTCCGAACAGCTGAACACGAAGGGACAGCCCGATGCACGATCCATGCTGACTTGCGGGGTACCCGAGGTGCCGCCGTTGATGGCGTAGATGGCTGCTCCGAATTCCCCGCCATTGCCTACCAGGCGCGTATTGACCAGCGTGGCCCGCCCGGTTCCGTTGACGTAGAGCCCACCGCCCCAGGCTGCGTAGTTTTCACGAATCAGGACGATGCCGCTGCTGTCAAAAGAGACCTGCTGGCCCTGGTAGTTGCGGCCGTTGTATTCATATTCATAGGTGGCCGTGACTTTATATGTAGTGCTGCTGCCGCCATTGCTGGACAATTGACCGCCATTGTCGATGTATACGCCGCCGCCGCGCTGGGCGTAACCCGGTCCGAAGAGCTCGTTGGCGTCGATGATCGCCCCACCCAGGGCATACATGGTGCAGCCGTTCGAAAGATAGGCGTTGCCGC
>CAZSGS010000346.1:0-3222 GCA_964606365.1 uncultured Wenzhouxiangella sp.
CTGCTGATCGTGCTGCTTTTGAGCTATGCGGTGTGGTGGGGCGACCTGATCGGCGGGGTGTTCGCGTTTCCCGGGCTGAGCCTGGAGACCATGCTGTTTCGCGCCGTATACACCTCCGACGGCATGTTCGGCTCGATCGCCCGCATCTCGTGGAGCTACGTGTTCATGTTCATCCTGCTCGGCGCGTTCCTGCTGCGCTCCGGGGCAGGGGATTTCATCATCGCGCTCTCGCGCGCCGCGGCCGGTCGCGTCACCGGCGGGCCGGGGCTGGTGGCGGTGGCTTCCTCGGGCCTGATGGGCTCGATCACCGGCTCGGCCGTGGCCAATGCCGCCTCGACCGGCGTCATCACCATCCCGATGATGAAGCGCGCCGGCTTTTCACCACGCTTCGCCGGCGGGGTGGAAGCGGCCGCCTCGACCGGCGGGCAGCTCATGCCGCCGGTCATGGGCGCCGGGGCCTTTCTGATGGCCAACTTCACCGGCATTCCCTATCTTTCCATCATCGCCGCGGCCTTGGTCCCGGCCTTGCTGTATTTTTTCTCGCTCGGATTCTTCGTGCGCATCCGCGCGCGCCGGCTCGGCCTTGCGCCCGAACGCGAGGACGACGGCGTCCCGATCGGGCAGGCCCTGCGCCGGGGCTGGCCGCTGCTGCTGCCGCTGGCGGTGCTCATCGGGTTGCTGATAGCCGGCTTCACCCCGGTTTATGCCGCCGGCATCGCCATCGTGGCGGTGATCGCCGCTTCCTGGCTGACGCCGGTGCGCATGGGGCCGCTGGCCGTCGTCGAGGCGCTGGCCACCGGGGCACGCACCATGGCGCCGACCGCGCTGCTGCTGATCGCCGTGGGCCTGATCGTCAACGTGCTCACCACCACCGGGATCGGCAATACCTTCTCGATCATGATCGGCGAGTGGGCCGGCGCCAGTCTGTTTGTGGCAATTGCGCTGGTCGCACTGGCCTCGCTGATCCTTGGCATGGGGCTGCCGGTGACCGCCGCCTACATCGTGCTGGCGGCGATTTCGGCGCCCACGCTCTACGGATTGATGCTGCAGGCCGACCTGGTCGAGGCGCTGGTCCGCGGCGAAATCACCACCATGGCGCGCGAAGCCCTCGTCATGGCCCGGCCGGGCGTGGAAGGCCTGTTGGGCTCACCCATGCCGCCCGATCAGGCGCGCGAGCTGGTCACGGCCATGACGCCCGAACTGCAGCGCGCCGTGGCCGATGACCTGCTGGACCCGGCCGTGCTGACCGGCGCGCTGCTCGCCGCCCACATGATCGTTTTCTGGTTCAGCCAGGACTCGAACGTGACCCCGCCGGTGGCCCTGGCCGCCTTCACCGCGGCCGGCATCGCCGGCGAAAAGCCGATGGCCACTGGATTCACCGCCTGGAAACTGGCCAAGGGGCTCTACATCATCCCGCTGCTGTTCGCCTACACCCCGCTGATACACGGCGACTGGCCACAAGTCCTGACCATCGCCGCCTTCGCGCTGGCCGGGCTCTACGCCCTGGCCGGGGTGTTCGAAGGCTGGCTGGAGGGCCCACTCTCCCTGCCGGCGCGAGGACTGCTGGCCGTGCTGTCTGCAGTCCTGCTGGCACCGCACGCCTGGTGGTTGCTCGAGGTCGCGGCACTGCTCGCGCTGGCGGGCCTGGTCGCCTGGAGCCGGTCAGCGGACGGGAGTGGTTGACCCAGGGCCTGTCGAACGGGCAGCGTGAACAGGCGTTATAACGGATGTTATTATCCCTTGGTCAAGAAGAGTGAGGACATCCCATGACCCGCAAACTGAAACTGACAGCCATCGGCAACTCCACCGGGGTGGTGTTGCCCAAGGAGTTGCTCGAGAAGCTGCGCGTTCAGCGCGGCGATGAATTGATGGTGCTCGAGACGCCGGACGGCATTACGCTGACGGCGTTTGATCCGGAGTTTTCCCACCAGATGGATGTGGCCGAGCGCGTCATGCGCCGCCGTCGAAATCTGCTCAAGAAGCTGGCGGAGTAAGCCATGAATGAGTGGATCTGGATCTCGGGAGAATTGGCCGAAGCGATTCACGAACGCCAGTTGGCCGAACACGGCGGGCCGTCGGGGCTGCGTGATCGCGGAATGTTCGAGTCGGCCCTGGCTCGGCCCCGGCAGTTGGCCGCCTACGGTGGCAGTGACGTGGATGCGCCGGCGCTGGCGGCGGCCTATGCCTTCGGACTGGCCCGGAATCATCCCTTTGTCGACGGCAATAAGCGAACAGCCGCGGTGCTCTGCGAAGTCTTTCTGGAGTTGAACGGATACCTTCTTCTCGCTGAGGACGCCGACCTGTACCCGGTTTTTCTCGGCCTGGCGGACGGCACGGGCAGTGAACACGAACTGGCCGACTGGCTGCGGCGTAACAGCCGGCCCGAACAGGTCAGCGAAGACACAGCCGATTACGGGGGTTGAGGGCCGGTGAGTAGGCAACACGTGTAGATGTTGACCCGTTTGTCGACGTAGTCCCCGGCGTTGCTCGTGCCCGATTCCCGATAACCCTCGACTTCGAGCACCTCGAATCCAGCCGCCACAAGCACTTCGCGGGCTTCGAGCTCGCTGTAGAGACGAAATCCGTGGCTCGTGAACGGGAGTTCTTCCATGAAAGAGCGTTCACCGATGGCCAGGCAGAGCCGGGCATCGGCCCGCATGACGCGCCGGATCTCGCGCAGGTGCTCGAGCGGTTCTTCCCAGAAGTAGGCCACGTGGACGCCCAGAACACGATCGAAGGACGCCGGCTCGAAGGGCAGGGCCTGCGTGCTGCCCTGCTCGAAGCGCATGCGACCGGCGGCTACGGCCCGACGATGGTGGGTCCGCGCCTGTTCAACCATCGCCGCCGACCAGTCCAGGCCGGTGTAGTGCACGCCCTCGGCAGAGGCGGTAATCTCGTTGGCAAATACTGCGTTGCCGGGGCCGATTTCCAGCACTTCCTGGCCGGGCGCGAGATCCAGGCAAGCGATGCATTGCCGGTTCAAGCCTGCGTTGACGCGGTTCATCTGCAGTCCGACCTCGACGGCCAGCTCGCCCTCGGGCCGCCGCAGCATTGCCGCGACTTCCCGGGGAGATGGTGCGGATTCGTCGCTCAAATCGATACCTTGTTAAGCCGCAGCGCGTTGCCGATCACCGACACCGAGCTGAAGCTCATGGCCGCCGCCGCGATCATCGGGCTGAGCAGCAGACCGAAGAAGGGGTAGAGCACGCCGGCGGCGACGGG
>CAZSGS010000347.1:0-3218 GCA_964606365.1 uncultured Wenzhouxiangella sp.
AATGCTCGCGCCGTTGCGAACCGAGTCGCGCATCAGGTTGAGCAGCCAGGGCGTGCCGGTTGATCCGTTGCGCTGCTCGACGAGCCCGGCGCCCGGCGCCATGCCCAGGCCGCGCAGGAATCCGTCGGCATTTTCGGTGCCGGAAGCCCCGTCGGCGACCATGATGCCGGCCACGTGCGTGCCGTGGCCGTCGGTCTGGGTGCCGTTGCCGCAGCTCGGGGCGCTGCACGTCAGCATCCGGTCGGCGATGTCGGGGTGGTCGATCTGCGTGCCGTTGTCGACCACGGCCAGGGTGACGCCGCTGCCGTCGAGTCCCAGCGTGTCGAGAAAGTCGAGATAGCCCGGGAGGGCGGCGCCGCTGCCGTCGACGTTCTCGTGATTGATCTGGACGCTCATCTCGCTACGCGTGCCGCCGTCGGTGGGCACCGGTTGTACGCTGTAGACGCCGGGAATTTGCGCCAGCTCGGCCAGTCGGTCCTCGCGTGCCCACACGGTAGCCCCATCGAAATGCCGGTCGAGCGCGCCTGAATCGATCACTTCGGCGCCGGCGCGCGCGGCCGCGGAAAGCGCGGCGTCCATGCCCGAGCGAAACATCAGCGTGACTTCAATCGTTTCACTGCCTTGCCGGTGAAAGATCGGGGGGTGCCGGAACGCAGCCGGGAAGGTCCCCTGCCAGCGTACGGAAGCCTGGCGCGACAGGGTCTGCATGGTCGCGGCATCCGACCACACCACGTAGGCATGGGGGTGGATGTACTGAACGGGTTCGATGCCTCGAGCACGAAGCTGCTCAAGCCATTCGGCGCGAACCGGGCCCCGGAACTGCACCAGGCGCCAGTCCGGGCCGTCCGTGGTCTGCCGCCCGGCCGTGATGGCGCTGGCCGGCAGGCCGTCGTTCAGCGGATCGAATCGCGTACCACCCAGCTCGAGCTCGAAGGCGTTTTCGTGCAACTCGTACTGCTCGGCCCCGGCGCGCAACATGGCCCGGGCCTGATCATTCACAGGTGCCCAGATGAAGGCGCCATAGTCGATCGCCCGCTCCTCATCGACCCACGCGGGGAGGGAATCGGTGTGGATGCGCGCCCATGCCTCGCGCTCGTTGGCCCGGGCGTCGGGTCCGATTGCGAGCAGCAGTACGCCGATGAGCACGGGCAGCAGCGCCGCGCGAGGGTTCTTGATGGTCATTGGTGGATCGATCCCTCTGGTGAACGATGTCAGGGCGGCTCAACCGCCGCCTTCGTCAATTTCTTCGATGGTGCGTTCCCTACGCTCGGCGGCCTCTCGTGTCTTGTCCTCCACTTCACGGGCGCGCTCTAGCGACTGCTCGTAGCCGGTCTTGGTGCGGTTCGACTCTTCGGCTGCGCCATTCTCAGGCGCTGTTGATGGGTCGCTGCAGGCGCAGCAGATCATGGCTGCCAGTATGACGGTGGGTGACTTCGGCATGATTTCGTGTCCTGTGATGACTCGGGCGCCCCGATTGTCGCCGGTCCGTGAACCGGGAGCAATTCCTTCCTGATGGGCCGCTAGGGCTCGCCGTTTTTCCCGGCTGACTCGGCTGGCGAACTCAAGGGGTCAGCACTGGTCATCACCAATGCCGGGATTTCCCCGGGTGGGCGCGGGTGCGAGAACAGGAACCCCTGCACCAGGTCGAAGCCGATGTCGCGGGCGATGGCGAGTTGCTCGCGTGTTTCGATGCCTTCGGCGATGGTCAGCTTCTCCAGCGAGCTCGACAGCGCGATCATGCCGCGCGCCAGGCTCTGGCTGGACGGGGTGGGGCCCAGGTTGGAGATCAGGGAGCGGTCGATCTTGATGATGTCGAACGGGAAACGGTCGAGATACGACAGCGAGGAGTAGCCGGTGCCGAAATCATCGATGGACAGCGTGATGCCGAGTTTCTTGAGCTGGCGCAGCTGGAATCCGGTGCCCTCGAATGCCAGTACGCTCTCGGTCAGCTCCAGGTGTAGAAGTTCCGCCGGCAGCTGATGTCTTGCCAGGATGGTCTCGACGGTTCGGGCCAGATCCGGTCGCTCCATGTCACGCGCGGACAGGTTGACGGCGACGTGGAGCGGAGGCTGTCCCTGCGCCAGCGCCGCGCGCCGCCACTCGGATGCGGCGCGGCAGGCCTGGTCGAGCACGAAATCGGTGATGTCGTGGATCAGGTCGGTTTCCTCGGCCACGCCCATGAACTCGTCGGGCGGAATGTTCCCATGCACGGGATGCTCCCAGCGGATCAGGGCCTCCACGCCGACGTAGCGGCCGCCGGAAATCGAAAAGATGGGCTGGTAGACCATGTGGAATTCGTTGCGGTCGAGCGCATTACGAATGCGGTGTTCGATCTGCAGGGCGTGCAGTTCGTCGGTAATGGGGCGGATCGAAGGCGCCAGCAGCCAGGCGGACAGCTGCCCTATTCCGACAAAGAACGCCCCGCGGGTCAGCCACTGGAAGGTCTCCTGCGCCTGGCCGGTTGCGACGAATTCCGGCGTCATCGGTCCGGCCAGAAGCGTTGCAGAAATGCCGGTGACCAGGGCGATGAAAGGCCCGAATCGGGTGGCTGCGAACAGGATCGGCAGGTAGTAGAGATGCGGAACCAGCGCCCCCGCGCCCCCGGCCGCGTAGACGCAAAGCCAGGATGCCAGAAGCCCGAGCCCGATGGTCGCCAGCGAGGTCAGCCGGGGCAAGCCGACGGAGGCGCGCAGTGTTCGATAGGCGAGCAGGTCGGCGGCGTGGCTGCCGCTCCCTGCTCGCAACGAGAGATCGTGCTTGGTCACGATCGTTCTCCTCGCGATTTGTCAGGTCATCCGGTTTACCCCTTCCCAAGAATTCAACCGGATGACAGAAACCGTATCACATCGACGGTGACACTGATTTGACCGTGTCGCCCGCCCGGAGGCGAGCGACTCCGGAACCGTTCTTTCAGGGCGCGACGCGCTCGACTTCTCCGCCGATTTCGCCTTCGACGATCAGCTCGACGCGGCTGTCGACGCGCAGGTCGCCCGAGGCCGATGCGTCGGCCGCGATTTCAACAACCGGGAGCTTCTCGTCGTAGTCGGCGTCGAGGAGGAGGATGACGCTTCCATCGACCCGGCTGCCGCCCAGAACTCGAATATCGCCGGACTCCGGCCAGGAAGTGCTGCCGCCGATGCCGAAGAAGCCGCCGCTGCGCCCGGTATTCTCTTCGGTGATCTCGATGATCAGATCACCGCCTGATCGGCTGGCCTTGT
>CAZSGS010000348.1:0-3209 GCA_964606365.1 uncultured Wenzhouxiangella sp.
CGGGGTCGGCGAACTGCTCGATCACCAGGCGATCCGGCGCCGGCAGGGCCCCGAGCAGAGTGCGCGATTCGTCCAGCAGGCGCAGGGCCTGCGGATGCGGCGGCGTCCGTCCCTGCCCGGCCATCACCCGCAACATGGCGGCAGCCATCTCGTTGCTGCGTCCGGCCCCCTCGCCGAACCAGAACGGCATCTCGGCCGGCTCTTCGTCGGCCGGCTCCACGCGCACCAGACCGGTCAGCACGCGCAGGATCCGCCAGGGCCGATTGCCCAGCTGAAGCACCTGCCCCGGCGAGGACTCGAAGGCCACCTCCTCATCGAGCCGGCCCACCACTTCGCCGGTGTCGATGCGCACCACCTCGTACTCGAACCACTCTGGAATCGTGCCGGCGTTGGTCAGCACCAGGCGGTCGGCCTCGGGATGGGCGCGGTAGCCGCCCTGGCCGTCGGCAATCAACAAGGGATCGAGCTGCTCGTCCGGCATCATCTGCGGGCGCTCGGCCAACGCCTCGAGCAGCGAGGCCAACGTTTGAGCTGAAACGTCGCGGTACGGCCAGGCCGAACGCACCACCGCCAGCAGCTCGTCGACATCGCCCGTGCCGTTGGCGACCAGGGCCACGAGCTGCTGCGCCAGCACGTCCAGCGGCGCCTCCAGCGGCTCGACGGCGTCGACGCCGCCGTCGGCAATCACGTCCTTCAATGCACGGGTTTCGACCAGCTGGTTGAGCGTGAGCGGAAACAGGTGCATGCAAGGCCGCCGGCCAGGACGATGCCCGCTTCGGCCGGCGCGCTGGCGCACCAGGTTGACCGATCCGGGTACGCCGATCTGGCAGACGCGGTCGACGTGCCCCAGGTCCAGCCCCAGTTCAAGAGAGGCACTGCTGACCAGCACGCGCAGCTCGCCGGCCTTGAAGCGCGCCTCGATCGCCTCGCGGTGCGCGGTATCGAGGCTGCCGTGATGCGCGCCGACCTGGCCGGGCTGCCCGGCGGCTTCGAGCAACTCGTCCAGCGTCGCGGCCGTGCGCTCGACCCGCGCACGGGTCTGGCAGAACACCAGCAGCGAACGGTTAAGGAACCTCTGAACCACTCTGCGCGGGCGCGACGGCGCCTTTGCGGGAGGCTCCGGTTTGGCTTCGGCGAGCGTGGATTGGTGGGTCCAAATGAGCGAGTCGAAACGAAGCGGAGACCCCGCAAAGGCGTCGGCCCTTCGGGTTTCGCCGGAAATGCCGCATCTCGCGCGTTGCGCCCCTCGGCCGTAGCTACGGCTACTGTCACTCGGGTCGCACCGCACGATCTGCGGCATTTCCGACTGAAACGCGCTCCGCGCAGAGTGGTTCAGAGGTTCCTTCAGCGCCAGCTCGGCAATGCGTGCATGAATCTGCTCCCAGTGCAGGCTGTTGGGGTAAGGCCCCAGCGCCATGCCCGGCAGCTCCACTTCCAGTTTCACCGGCCCGGGCGCGTCCGGGGCCACGATGTCGCACTCGGCCGACCCGGCCAGGAAATGCGCCAGGGCCTCGGCCGGATGGGCCGTGGCCGACAGCCCCACTCGCTGCACGGCTCGCCCCGTCAGCCGATCCAGGCGCGCCAGCGACAAGGCCAGGTGGGCGCCGCGCTTGTTGCCCACCAGGGCGTGCAGCTCGTCGACCACCACCGATTCGACCGTGCGCAGAAGGGCGCGGCCGCCGCGGCTGCCCAGCAGTACGAACAGCGACTCCGGCGTGGTCGAAAGAATCTCGGGCGGATTGCGGCGCTGGCGGGCGCGCTCGCTGCGCGGCGTATCCCCGCAGCGCAGTGCGATCGCCGGCGCGCGCCCGTCGATCGGAGCCACGGCCTCGAGCAGGGGCGCCAGGTTGTGCGTCATGTCCCGCGCCAGCGCCTTCAGCGGCGCGATATGCAGCGCCCGCACCCCCTTGCCCCGACCCGGACGGCCTACCAGCCCTTCCACGATCGGCCGCCACGCCGCCAGCGACTTGCCCTGCCCGGTCGAGGCGATGACCAGGGCATTGCGCCCGGCGCGCAGCACCGGCCAGGCCGCGCGCTGCACCGCCGTGGGCTCGCCGACAGCGTTGGCAAACCAGGAATCGAGGCATTGTTGGGGGTCGAAGAGGGACATAGCGGTCATTATGGATGCGGGGGTTCTCAGAAGGTGAGAAACAAGCTGGTTGGCTGGTTGGCTGGTTGGCTGGTTCGACAATAGCTTCGGTCACCCGCTCTGCCCTCGCGGCGAAACCGCCCCGCAATTCAGCCAGCTTCCGAACTAGCCAACAAGCAAACAATACCCTTGTTAGATTACTCTCATGACCCCGAACCACCCCATCACCCCAATCCGACTCCACGCCGGCACCCTCGGCCTGTGCGCCTGCCCCGGCGGCATGGGCGCCTTCCTCGGTCGGCCAGACGCCGATGCCGGGCTTGATGCGCTGGCGCGGTGGCCGGCCAATGTCGTGGTCACGCTGATGGAGTCGCGCGAACTTGAGTTGCTCGGGCTCGACGGCCTGCCGCCTGAATTTCGCGAACGCTTTCCGCTGTGGCTTCACCTGCCCATCCGTGACGGCGACATCCCGGGCGCACGCTGGATGGAACGCTGGCAGCTCGCCCGCCTGGTCATCGCCGCGGTGCTCGCCGAAGGCGACAACGTGGCGATGCACTGCCTCGCCGGCGTGGGCCGCACCGGAACGGTCGCGGCCATGTGCCTGGTCGACGCCGGATTCGGCAACGGCCGAAAAGCCATCGACCACGTTCGCGCCGTCCACAACGTCCACGCCGCGGAAACGCCTGAACAGGAAGCCTTCGTCGAACAATACGAATCACCCTCCGCCCTCTCTCCCGACACGGTCCACCAACAACTCGCAGATTTCGTCGCCCAGGCCGGCCGCGACCCGATCCTGGACGACAACAACCGCCTCGACCGACCCCGAACCGCCCGCCTTCTCGCGTAGGTCGCGGTCGCATCCGCGACGGACGACCCGGATGTTCTGAACACGCATCGCTCACACGTGAACAGACCCGATACCTCGCCCGTCGGGGACGCGGCCCCGACCTACGATCCCGCGGTTTCCGGTTTCCGGATCACGGACCCCGGCCCACGGACCCCGGCCATGGCACCGTAGGTCGGCGTCGCATCGCCGACGGACAACCCGGATATTCTCGACACGCGTCGCTCACACGTGAACAGACCCGATACCTCGCCCGTCGGGGACGCGGCCCCGACC
>CAZSGS010000349.1:0-3208 GCA_964606365.1 uncultured Wenzhouxiangella sp.
GCCAGCGGCGTCGGAAGGTTTCGTCGAAACCCATCTCGCGGATGCGCTCCCAATTGCCTTCGAAGCGCTCGCGCCAGGCGGCCAGGGTGCGCGCGTAGCTGGCTCCGAAATCGGCCAGCTCGATCAGGCCCAGGCGGCTGGCGCGCGACATCGACTGCGTGATGGCGCTGACCGAGGGAATGAAGGCGCCGGGAAACACGTACCGCTTGATGAAGTCGATGCTCTTGAGCGCGCTGGCGTAGCGGTAGTCCTCGATGGTGATCGCCTGGATCAGTGCCAGGCCGTCCGGGCGGAGCAGCGCATCGATCCTGGAGAGATAGGTATCGAGGTACTGATGGCCGACGGCCTCGATCATCTCCACGGAAACGATCTTGTCGTAACGGCCTTCGAGAAGGCGGTAGTCTTTCGTCAACAGCGTGATCCGGTCTTCCAGCCCTGCTTCCCGAACCCTGGCGCGGGCAAATTCATACTGTTCTAGCGAGATGGTGGTCGTGGTCACGCGGCAGCCGTAGTGCTCGGCGGCGTGAATGGCCAGGCCGCCCCAACCGGTACCGATTTCGAGCAGGTGATCACGGGGACCGAGCTCCAGCTTGCGGCAGATCCGATCGAGCTTGTTGAGCTGCGCGCGCTCGAGCGTGTCGTCGTCGGCCAGGTAGAGCGCGCTGGAGTACATCATCCGCTCATCCAGCCAGGCGGCAAAGAAGTCGTTGCCGAGGTCGTAGTGGGCGGCGATGTTGCGCCGGCTGCCCTTGAGGCTGTTGCGGTTGAAGGCGTGCCACAGGCCGAGGAGGCGATTGGCCAGGCGGGCCGCCGCGGTCTCCATGTCGTCGAGCACATGGCGATTGCGCGTGAGCACCCGGACAACGGCCACCGGGTCGGGGCTGTCGAAGAGCTGCGCCATCCAGGCCTCGGCCGCCCCGACGCTGCCGCCGCCGGCGAGCAGGCGCCAGAAGCGCAGGTCCCGAATCCGCACCGTGGCTTGCAGGGCGTCGTCGGCATTGCCGAGCACGTATTCGCCGTCGGCGTCCCGGATCGTGAGCCGACCCTGCTCGATCGTACCCAGGCGCGCCAGCACCCGCCCGCGCAGCCAGCGATCCAGCCCACCGCCGTCGCCGGCTTCTAGTTCGTCGATCATTCTGTCCGAATGCGTCATTGCGTCACCTTGTCGGGGTGGGAGTGGAACGGCACCCGCTTGAGCCACAGGCGCAGGGCCTGCCAATAAATCCCGACAACCACCCGGGCGGTCATCAGGGGAAACTTCAGCGGCATCCGGCGCATGGACGAAGTCGTCATCGGCTCCAGCGCCAGCCGCATGCCGGCTGCAAAGCATTCTCGGCCCGACTCGATCAGGCGCATGTGAACGCCCAGGCTCTGACCCTCGATGCGAAAGCGCCAGTCATAGTGAATCGACATCGGCATGAAGGGCGAGACGTGGAATGCCTTGTCGAAGTCGAAGCGATATTCCGGCCCCGACTGCTGGCGGCAGTCGAGCACGTAGGCATGGCGCTCGTTCCAGGGCGTGTTGTGCACTTCGGCGACGATGACCTCGAGCGCGCCATCGACGCCGAAGCAAAAGTAGAAGCTGACCGGGTTGAAGCAAAGCCCCCACTGGCGCAAGTGCGCGAGGACGAAGACGCGGCCCCGCGGTCGATGACCGGTCACCTCGGCAACGCGCGTGATCACGACCTCGCGCAGCGGCCGATCGTGCGGGGGCAGGAAGTCGCCGCGCCTGAAGCTGACCAGGTTGCCGCGCCCGACCGACCACAATCGACTGCGGCCGAATACGGCTTCGACTTGGTCGATGTCGAGCAGGGTGTAACTGGTTCGATAGGCGAATCGGTGAACCTTCGGCGAATGCCGCCGATGCCAGATCCGGCCGGTGGCGATGGCGTTATCCATGCCGCGCACCGATGTCGTCGATCACGCGCCGGGCGCTGCGCGCGCCGTCCTCGTGGAATCCCCAACCCCACCAGGCGCCGCAGAACCAGGTCCGGCGCAGGCCGTTGATATCGCGCCAGCGCGACTGGGCCGCGACCGCCTCGGGCGTGAACACCGGGTGCGTGTAGTTGCGGCGCACGAGAACGTGCTCGGGGTCGATGCGCTCGTTCTGGTTGAGCGAGACAATGAAATGCTTGCGGCTGTCGATGTTCTGCAGCAGGTTCATGTAGTAGGACACGCGGCACTGGCCGCGCTCGCGGCCGTCGATGTGCACGTTCCACGCCGCCCGGGCGGACGGCTGGGCCGGCAGCACGGACACATCGGTATGCAGGACGACCTCGTTGGGCTGGAAATCGAATTCGGACAGCACGCAGCGCTCGACCGGGCTGGCGTCGTCGAGCAGGCGAAGTGCCTGGTCGGCGTGACAGGCCAGCACGGCGGCGTCGAAACAGCCCTCGTCGTGCGGCGTTCGAATGCGCACACCGCCATCGTGGCGCTCGATCGAGCGCACCGGCGTGCCCGTCGCAAAGCGGGCCGAACAGTCGCGGGCGGCTTCGACATAGCAACGGCTGCCGCCGCGGACGGTCTCCCACGCGGGGCGCTCTCCGAGGGTCAGCATGGAATGATTGTCCATGAAGGCCAGCAAGTGCTTCATCGGAAAGTTGGTGACATCCCCCATCGGGGCCGACCAAAGAGCCGAGGCCATCGGCAGCATGTGCCGGCTGGCGAACATTTCGCCCAGGCCGCACTGGGCCAGCCACTCGCCCAGGGTGACCCGCTCGTCGATTTCCTCGAGCAAGGCCGGAGCGCGCCGGTAGAACCGCGCAATATCGAGCACCATCCCGTGAAAACGGGGACTCAACAGGTTGCGGCGCTGGCAATAGAGCCGACCCAGGGTGCTCGCGTTGTACGCCAGGCCGCTGGTGGTATCGCTGACGCCGAAACTCATGTCGGACGATGTCGACTCGACGCCGAGCGTCTCGAACCAGTCGGTCAGCAACGGATAGTGCGCCCGGTTGAAGACGATGAATCCGGTGTCGATCGACCGCGACACGCCTTCGTCGTCGACGACCTGCGTGTCGGCGTGACCGCCGAGCCGCTCCTCGGCTTCGAAGACGGTTACCTCGTGCTGCCGCGACAAATGCCAGGCGGCATACAAGCCCGAGACACCGCCGCCTACGACCGCCAACTTCACGACTGGACCCGCCGCGCGTCGCGGACCCGCTCCGGCACCGGCTTGAGGCCGCGGACCAGGCCCATCCAGCCCATC
>CAZSGS010000350.1:0-3197 GCA_964606365.1 uncultured Wenzhouxiangella sp.
GTGCGCTTCTTCTGGATCCAGACGATGGAGCCGATGGCGAGGCCGATCACGAGGAAGGAGATCGCCGTCGTCACCGTCCCGAGGGCGTAGAGCGCGGGCGAGGTCACGTTGGTGGTCATGGTCCAGATCTCGAGGGGCAGGGTGTTGCGCGGCCCCACGGTCAGCCAGGAGCGCGGGAACTCGTCGTAGGACAGGGTGAAGCCGAACAGCGCCACGGCGATGATGCCGGCGAGAATGGCGGTCTCGACGCCCGCGACCACGTCTTCCTGCAACAGGGTCGACAGGCTGCTCAGCCCGATGCTGCCCGGCACCAGCAGAATCAGTCCCGGGATGTGCAGGATCGAGGAAGGCCGACGCGATGCACGCACGAACAGGTTGCCGGCCAGGCCCACGGCCAGGCCGCCGGCGAACGCGCCGATGATCGGTGCTTCGAGCCACCCGCCGAGGCCGCTGCCCATCCAGGCGATGAAGGACACGATCAGGATCCAGGGCCAGTCGCGCATATTGGCCTGGATGAGCATCATCAGGCCGAATGCGGCGGCAACCAGGCCGACGAAGGGTAACCAGTCCGGCTGCGGGGAGGCGGCCGTCAGTTCCACCGGCCCGACGATGGCCTGGCCGGCCATGCCGCCGAGCACCAGGCCGAAGGTGAGCAAGGCGAACACGGTGACCGCGAACGCCAGCCGAGACGAGCCGGAAACCAGGTGCCCGGTCGACAGTTCACGCGCCGCGGTGGTCAGGTCCATGCCCGGCAGCAGCGGGATCATCGCCGCCAGAACGGCTGGCATCAGCGCCGTTCGGCCATCCAGACCGCACCACAGGGAGCCGAGGAAAGTGATCAGTGCCGCCACCATGGGCATGATCAGGCGCGAGCGCTCGACGTGCTGGCGCATCCACCAGATGGTCAGCCCCGTCACGGCACCCAGCGGCGCCGACATCAGGGACTCCAGCCAGCCACCGCCGAGCAGCGGGGCGACGCCGCCGCCGATCAGGGTGAAGGCCAGGACCTGCAGCCAACCGCCGTAGAGCGGTGGGGCGGCGTCGATCTCGCGCACACGTTCGTCGGCCTGTGCCGGATCGATGCGACCCTCGGCCAGATCTTCCATCACCTCCGTCAGGTTCGCCAACTTGGAGAGATTGGCCGAGCCCGGATCGGAGCGGGCCAGGAAGGTCTGCTGCTTTTCGCCGTCGCCGAGCGAGACGATCAGTGCCGTGGGCGTCGAAAAGAATTCTGCCTGCAGACCGAGACGCTCGGCCATGATCTGCATGGATGACTCCAGACGATGCGCCGGCGAGCCGACGTGAAGCAAGGCCCGGCCGAGGTTGAGCACCAGGCGGGCGTAGCGGTCGGATGAATAGGGCTGCTCCTCGCCCAGTGTCTGGTCGGCTATATCGTTCACCATCGTTTCCCGGCGACTGTGGTCGGCTACCCGTCGAAGTGTCGCATAATGGCACGACAACTTTCCCGTAGCAGGGGTGCTCCAAAGCGATGAAACTTCAGCTCTTCCAGGTCGATGCGTTCGCCGACGAGGTATTCAAGGGCAATCCGGCCGCCGTCGTGCCGCTCGATGAATGGCTCGACGACGACCTGATGCGCGCGATCGCCAACGAAAACAATCTTTCCGAGACGGCATTCTTCGTGCCCGGAAGCGACGGCTACGCACTGCGCTGGTTCACACCCGAGACCGAGGTCGACCTGTGCGGTCACGCCACGCTGGCGACGGCGCACGTGCTGTTCGAACACCTGGGATTCGGCGGTGAGGAAATCGCTTTCGAGACCCGCAGCGGCGAACTGCGGGTGCGACGTTGCGACGCCGGGCTCGAACTCGATTTTCCGGCCATAGGACGCCGCGAAATCGGTATTCCGTCGGGCATGCAGGAGGCCCTCGGCGCCAGGCCCAGGCAGGCATTCGAAGGTGACGACTGCATGGTGGTGTTCGGCAGTGCGGGCGAGGTCCGCGCGCTCTCGCCCGACTTCCGTGCATTGGCACGCATGCCCGGCCGGGGCGTGCTCGCCACGGCCCCCGGCGATGATGTCGATTTCGTCAGCCGCTGCTTCTTTCCCAAGCTGCGCGTCGACGAAGATCCGGTGACCGGCTCGGCCCATTGCCAGCTGGCGCCTTACTGGGCCGAGCGCCTGGACAAGCACCAGCTCGTCGCCCGCCAGGTTTCGGCCCGCAGCGGAACGGTTCGATGCCGGGTGGCCGGCGAACGGGTCAAGCTCGCCGGTTCCGCGGTGGACTACTTCGAGGGAACGATCTGTCTCGACTACGCGTAGTCTCTATCGGCGCGTTTCGCTGACTCGCCGGCCTTCGATGACGGTGCCGATGACGTTGGTGGTGTATTCGAACGGATCGCCGTCGAACATCGCCACGTCGCCATCCTTGCCGACTTCCAGTGAGCCGACCTCGTCGGACAGTCCCAGAATGCGCGCCGGCGCCATGGTGACCATTTCCAGCGCCCGGTCGAAGCTGGCGCCGTAGGGAATGGTCATGGCTGCCTCGAACAGCACCACGCGGGTCTTGGGCACGTAACCCTCGAAGCCCGACTGCATCGCCACTTCGATGCCCGCCTCAATCAGTTCGGCCGCGGTGGTGAAGGCCATGTGCTGCGTGTCGCCGCCGGCGCGAGCGCGCGCCATGGTCGGGTGGATGATCACCGGCACGTCGGCGGCGGCGATCTCGTCAACCAGCAGGTGCGCATCGCTGGCGCCGGCCAGGATCAGGCGGAAGCCGAATTCATCGGCCAGCCTCAGCGCGGTCATGATGTCGCTGTGGCGGTGGGCCTCCACGATCAGCGGTACGTCGCCCGAGAGCACGTCGGCAAGGGCCTCGAGGCCGAGGTCGCGCGAAGGCGCCTTGCCTTCCTCGGCCGATTCCAGCTTGTCGCGGTATTCCTGCGCGGCAATGAGCTTCTCGCGAAGGACCGCCACCGCCTTGGAGCGGTTGCCGGGCGAGGGCCGGTCGTGGCGCGTGGCGCCGGCGCCGAGCGTGGCCGCCAGGGCCGAGTAAGGTCGGATCACCGCTTCGTCGACGGTGTCGCCGGCGCTTTTGGCAATGAGCAACTGGCCCGAAACGACCTCGCCCGGACCGTGGCCGGTCTGCAACGTGGTGACGCCGTGCTCGCGCTGCCAGCCGACCAGTTTCTCGCGTGGGTTGTAGGCGTCGACGGCGCGCAATTCGGGCTGGATGGCGGCC
>CAZSGS010000351.1:0-3170 GCA_964606365.1 uncultured Wenzhouxiangella sp.
GCCGCGCTCGACCTGCTCGGCGAGGCCGGCTTCGACCCGGTCTACGGCGCCCGGCCCCTCAAGCGCGCCATCCAGAACCGCCTGGAAAACTCGCTGGCACAGCAGATCCTCGCCGGCGAGTTCGCCCCGGGCGACACGGTCCGCGTAGATGCATCCGACGGCAAGTTGGCCTTCGTGCGTGAACCGGGTGCCGAGGCGGCCGCCGCGGGTTGATGGCCGGATGCCGGGTCCGGCATCCGGACCCGCCCGGCCTGTGCCGGGCTCGCATCCCCGACGGACGACTTCCGGTCGACCAACTTGCGCTTCTCAGGTGTGTTCGACGTACAGCGCGAGAACACGTGTGGATGCCGGTGGAGGATGCCGAAACTTCGTCCTACCCGGTATCGGATGCCAGCAGAACCGGATGCGCCAGGCGGTAGAGGTGTTGTAGCGCGACCTCGAACTCGGCATACAGCCGGGCCTCGGTCGCTGCCTCGGACTGGCCCGCCGCCTGGCGAGCCAGCAACTCGGGCGGGTGCGGGCGCGCCGCGAACTGGGTGAGGGCATCCACCGTTCTTCGGCGATCGGCCCGGAGCTCCGGGTGGGCGTCGAGATGGGCTCGCCAGTCGCCGGCGCGTTCGGCCAGGGCCTTGATCAGGCCCCGGCACCAGTCCCGGAGCGCGGCGTCGAAACAGTCCTCGGGGCGCCGGGCAGGGCGGCAGCAGGCGGGGATGGGGTCGAGCTCGCCGAACAGCGATTCGGAAACGTACTCGTGCAGCGCCCGGTAGCAGTGCTGGACCGGCAGGTAGACCGGCGTCTCCGCGCTGAGCCGACCGCCCAGTAGCGCCTCCTCCAGATCGCCGGCGCCGCGGTAGGCGCCCGGCGCGGCCGCGTGGCCGAACAGGAAGCCGGCGGCCATGGCCACGCCCATTGCCCGATCCGGGGCGTATTGGCGGCGATAGTGCTCGATCACGGCGTCCTGCGCTGCACCGAAGCCTTTCTTTCCCGCCTCGAAGGCGGCCGGCAGTATCGAGAAGTCGCGCCCGTCGAACAATCGCTCGAGTCCGACTACCCGCGGGCTTCGGGCGCGGCGCGCCATGCGGTTGAACTGCTCGAACTGTCGCTGACCCGCAACCGAGGCCAGCCCCCAGATCGCCACCGTCCGAGGCATCCCGCGCTCGAGCATGCGATCGAGGAGACGACCGGGTTCGGGCGGGTAGCCGGCGGCGAGTTGGTCTTCCACTTCGCGCCACTGACCGGCGTCGGGCCGCGGCCAGGCGAGTTCGGCGGTCTCGATCCAGCGACCGATGGCGGCCTCACGCGCCCGCGGTGGTGCCGCCAGCCAGCTTCTCCGGTCGGGTGCCTGCTGCGGGGAGTAGTGGATGGAAGCTGCGGTGTCGGGCATGGTGAGTCGTCTCCGGGGCGAATTCGCTACGCGTCGCGGACAAGCGCACGATGAGATCAGACTGGCGCAGGCGGCCACGACAATCAAGACCCCAACCCCCATCCGGATGTGCTGCCTTCATGGCACTGTGCTAGGTTTTGGCTGGAGAGACGCAGGAAAACGGGCAGGGAGAATCAGATATGGCCGAGAAACCCATCGTTGCCGCCAAATCGCCCAAGGGCGTGGAAGTGGAGAAGGGCGAAACCTATTATTGGTGCCGCTGCGGGCGCTCGAGGGACCAGCCGTTCTGTGACGGCTCGCACAAGGGTACCGGCATCACGCCGCTTGAGTGGACCGCCGAAGATGACGAGGAAGTCTATTTCTGCCGCTGCAAGGGCACTTCGGATCAGCCGCGCTGCGACGGCACGCACGCCAAGCTCGATGTCGAGGTCGGCGACCCGCTGCCCGACGGCGTGCTCGAGGGCTCCGATGACGAAGAAGACGGCGAAGATCGTGCGCCGGAAGCCGAGGCGACGCCGGAAGAGCCCACGGTTGCGCGCATCCACGAGATGGCGAAACACGGCCTGGAGAAGACCGGCCCGCACGGCGAGACCGTGGCCATGGGCGTGCCGCGCAGCGAGCTGCCGGACTGGAACGATATCCAGATCCTGACCGCGCAGCTGGCCACCAGGCCGCTCGAGGAGGACGTCGAGGTCGACACCGGGCTGGTGATCGGCCCGAGGGCGAGGCGCCCGCTCGAGCTCGAGATCCCGCTGCTGGTGTCGGACATGAGCTTCGGGGCGCTCTCGCCGGAGGCCAAGATCGCGCTGTCGAAGGGTGCGGAAAAGGCCGGCACCGGCATCTGCTCGGGCGAGGGCGGTTCGATGGACGAGGAGCGCGAGGCGAATTCGCGCTACCTCCTGGAACTGGCCTCGGCGAAGTTCGGCTGGCGCGAGGAACTGCTCGACGAAGTTCGCGCTTTTCATTTCAAGGGCGGCCAGGCGGCCAAGACCGGCACGGGCGGTCACCTGCCCGGCCGCAAGGTGACCGACAAGATCGCCGAAACGCGCGGTATCGAGAAAGGCAAGGACGCCGTGTCGCCGGCCGCCTTCGGGGACCTGCGCAGCGCGAAGGACTTTCGCAGGTTCGCCGACAGGGTGCGGGAGCGATCCGGCGGCATCCCCGTGGGCTTCAAGCTGTCGGCCAACCATATCGAGGACGACATCGATTTCGCACTCGAGGCCGGCGCCGACTACATCATCCTCGACGGCCGCGGCGGCGGCACCGGCGCGGCGCCGGCGATTTTCCGCGACCATATCAGCGTGCCGACCATTCCCGCCCTGGCCCGCGCGCGCCGCCACATGGACAAGCGCTGCGGGCGTGAGGTCACACTGATCGTCACCGGGGGCTTGCGTACGCCCGAGGACTTCGTCAAGGCGATCGCGCTGGGCGCCGACGGCATCGCACTGGCCAACTCGGCCATTCAGGCCATCGGCTGCGTGGCCGCGCGCATGTGCCATACCAACCGCTGCCCCTCGGGCGTGGCCACCCAGGATCCGAAGCTGCGCAAGCGGCTGAAGGTGGATGAGGGCGCCGAGCGTCTGGCGCGTTTCTTCGGCGCCTCGACGGCGCTGATGGCGTTGCTGGCGAGAGCCTGCGGTCATTCGGCCGTCGCCGATCTTTCGCCCTCGGACCTGACGACCTTCAAGCGCGACATGGCCCTGCTCAGCGGCGTTTCGTTCGGCGGGGTAGGCTAGTGTACCCCGTCAATCATTCTGTAACTTATAGCGAGTCGGAAAGCGTTCAG
>CAZSGS010000352.1:0-367 GCA_964606365.1 uncultured Wenzhouxiangella sp.
TCAGGCGCGCTCTATAAGTTACACAATGAGTGACGGGGTACACTAGTACACTAGCGACGTTTCGCGGCGGCTCAGTCGGCGCTGTCTTCCCGCTCCACGACCGGGTGGGCGAGCCGGAACAGGCGCCGGATGGCGTCGGACAGGCCGGCATGCATCCGCGCGCCCGCTGCTGTGTGGTCTTCGTCAATGCCGCGCGTTTCGATGATCGCGCGGGCTCTCTCCCGCCCCGCGAAGAAGCCCAGCGTGTCGACGATTTCGCGGTACTCGGCAATGAGCGTGGGCTGGTCGGAAAGATGCGATTCCCAGCCCGGTGCGACCACCGGCCGGGTCGCCAGGAAGCCCCGACACCAGTCGCCGAACGGCGAGT
>CAZSGS010000352.1:377-3153 GCA_964606365.1 uncultured Wenzhouxiangella sp.
CGAAGCAGGCTTCGGGGTCCGTCGGCGGGCGCACGGCGGGTGGAATCGGGTCCTCGTGCTCGAACACCGCATCGGAGACGTAGCGGAACAGCTCGCGGTAGGCATCGGCAACCGGCAGGTAGAAGGGTGTCGACTCGGCGATCCGGTTGCCGTACATGTGCTCGTAGAGCGTGTGATTGCGTATGAATTTCGGCGATGCCGCGCAGCCGAAGCAGAACCCGGCGGCGACCGCGAAGGGCATGGAGCCGTCCGGGTCGTGTTGATGGTGGTAATAGTCGATGACGACCTGGTGCGAGGGACCGAATCCACCCGCGGAGACCTCGAACGCGGCCGGCAGGATTTCGATATCGCGCTGATCGAACAGGCGCTCGATATCGAAGACTTCAGGACGCCCGGAGCGATTCGCCTCGCGCCCCATCGCTTCGTACCGGTGGCTGCCCAACGCCTCCGCGAGTGCCCACAGCGCCACGACGCGATCGATGCCGTCGTGGCGCAGGCGCGTCATCACGCGGCCGGTTTCCGGCGGCAATCCCGTGGCCAGCTGGTCCTCGACCTCGCGCCACTCGTCGGCGCTGCGCGGGGCGCAGCAGGGAAACGGCATGTCGTTGTGCTTGAGCCATCGCCGCACGGCGAAGGTGCGTTCGGCCTCCGGTGCGGCAAGCCAGGCCGCGCGATCGGGACCGCTGCGGGGATCGTAGTGCAGCCGCTTGGGGTTTTCGGACATGAAAACGGTGGCCCTGCTCAGAACTCCGGCTCATTATGCAATGACGGGCGTCGTTTCGCGCAAAGATGCCGTGATGCCGCGGCAATCGCGTTCGCCACCGGGCGGCCCGTTACAATGCCACGCATGCCCGCTCACGGTCCGGAGTGCATATGACTGCCTCGATCGACGTCGATCCGATCCGCTACATCGAACCGGTTTTCCGACCGCCCAGCGAAGCGCACTCGCTGATCCTGCCGGTCACCGACGGCTGTTCCTGGAACAAGTGCACGTTCTGCGAGATGTATACCGCACCGCAGAAGAAGTTCCGCGCACGAGCCGAGGAAGAGGTGCTGGAGATGATCCGCCGCAGCGGCGAGTTGTTCGGCGACCGCGTCCGGCGCGTCTTCCTGGCCGACGGCGATGCACTGGTACTGCCCACTCACCGGCTGCTGCGCATTCTCGCCGCCATCGGCGAGCACATGCCGGCTGTCGAGCGGGTATCCAGCTATTGCCTGGCGCGCAACCTGCGCCGCAAGTCCGTCGAGGAACTGGCGCGGCTGCGTCGGGCCGGGCTGGCCATGGCCTATCTGGGGGCCGAGACCGGCGACGACACGGTGCTCGCGAAGGTCGACAAGGGAGAAACGTTCGAATCGATGCGCGAGGCGCTCGACAAGCTCGGCGAGGCCGGCATCAGGCGCTCGGTGATGATCCTCAACGGGCTCGGCGGCCGTGTTCACAGTGATCGGCATGCCGACCATTCGGCGCGCCTGGCCAACGCCGTGCAGCCGGAGTATCTCGCCACCCTGGTGGTGAGCTTCCCGCAGGGAGAGCGGCGATTCCGTGCCTCCTACCCGGAGTGGGAGCCGCTGGATCAGATCGGTCTCTTCCGCGAGATGCGTCGCTTCCTCGGCGCGCTCGAACTCGACAACACGGTCTTTCGGTCCGATCACGCCTCCAACTGGCTGGTGCTCAAGGGCACGCTCGGCGCCGACAAGGCGCGCCTGCTCGATCAGCTCGACCTGGCGATCCGCAGCCCCGACCGGGCACCCCTGCGGCCCGAATGGGCGCGCGGTTTGTAGCGATGTGCCTGATCGCTTTCAGTTTTTCGCCGGGCCGCGAGCGGCACCTGCTGCTGGCGGCCAACCGCGACGAGTTTCACGAGCGGCCGGCGCGGCCGATGGCCTGGTGGCGCTGGCCGGCGGGACCGCTGGCGGGCAAGGACGAGCGGGCCGGCGGCACCTGGCTGGCGGCGGGTCGCGACGGGCGCTGGGCGGCCGTGACCAATTTCCGGGATCCGGGTGCCGAGGGTTCCCGGCGCTCGCGCGGCGAGCTGCCGTTGCTGTTTCACGCAGGGGGCGAGGCGCCCGAGTCTTTTGTTCGAGCGGTGCACGACAGACGCGCCGAGTACGCGCCCTTCAACCTGCTCGCCGGCGATAGCGCGACGCTGTGGTACGCCTCGTCCCGCGCCTCGCCCGCGGCCGTGTCGCCGGGCGTGCACGCGCTTTCCAACGGCCTGCTCGACGAACCATGGCCCAAGTCGCGGCGAGCGGCGACGGCACTGGGCGGACTGGTGTCCGCGGGCGCCGTCGACTTCGGGCGGCTGTTCCGTCTCATGGACGACCGCGAGCCCGCGCCGGCCGAAGAACTTCCCGACACCGGTGTGGGTGCCGACCTGGAGCGATTCCTTTCGCCGCCGTTCATCGTCGGCGAGCGCTACGGCACACGCTGCACCTCGGTACTCGCGCTGGGAGAGCGCAGTCGGGTGGCCGAGCGGCGCTTCGATTCCGCCGGCCGGTCCATCGGAGAGGTCGCTTTCGGCTTCGATGGCCGGCCCTATTGACCCGGCGGCAATGTAGATTACATTCAGGGCTTCAAGAACGGCCGAAGCCGCCGGATGGCCGGCGGCTTCGTGCACGTCGAGCTTGATGGATCAGGTTCGCAAGCGGATCACGAGCAGGCCGCCGAACAGGGGGATGCCGAGGCCCAGTACGCGGTGGGCACCATGAACTTCTATGGCCAGGGCCGCCCCAAGGATCCGGTGGAGGCCATGGAGTGGTATCTCCTTGCCGCGGA
>CAZSGS010000353.1:0-3139 GCA_964606365.1 uncultured Wenzhouxiangella sp.
CAGTTCGAAGCCCTCTGGCAAGTGCGACAGGCCGCCATGGACCAGCACTATGCCGAGCATCCCGAGCGCTACGTCAAAGGGCCGCCCCAGGTCGCCAGACCGCCAGCGGTGGTCTCGATCAATCCGGACGATGGTCAGACCGCGGCAGAGTTGCTTGACAGCCCGGATGCGTTCCAGATCTCACCAACACCGGTCAGCAGCGAGCTGCCCGAGGTTGTTACATAGAAAAACGCGCCGATGTGTTGGGAATATGTTGACACGTTCCGCTGGGCATTGAACGGTGCAACGGAATCAACCTCAACAACTACCGAATCACCGGGCTCAAAAGAACTCCCATCACTCGGGCTAGAAATCACAATTCCATCTTCAATAACGCCACTTGGTTTCAACTACGAAATGAACGCACTTAAAATAATTGCATTGACCACAGCTTTCGCATCTCTGACTTCTATAGCTCCGCAAAGTCTTGCAGGAGGCGAAAAGACGTCAAGTTGTCCCGAGCCCACCGAGCACGTCAGAGAGGCCCTGGAAGACCTAGCCCAAGGAATGAGCATGCTGGCAGAAGCCGGAGGCCGTTCGGCTCCCCCGGAGTCTGCTCTTCAGTCGGTCGAAAGGGGGGACGTTAGGAGGTTGGTGCCTGAAAGAGATGAGAAAGCTTGCCGCACCCTTTACGACCAAGGGCACTCCGAATTCCTGGACAAAACATGGAATCAGGAGTTCAGTATTCAAGGCAGCATCTACCCACTCTACGACGCGGGATACTATAAGGGTGGAGACTACTACTTCGCCCTTTTTGTCAGGACGCCAACCCCTCAAGACGACGATTTGTCTCAGACTCGCGTGGTTACGGGATACAGTACCGCTCTTATCTATGACCAGAACTTTGAGAAGATCGCAGGCTATTCCTTCTAGCAGAGTTCCGGAGCTAGTTTACGAGCTTTGTGTTGCCTGACTATCGCCTGGGCTTGACTACCTGCTGGTCAAGCCCAGGCAGACCACGACTTCTATTGACTGAATCACCCCGACTCTTCGGGAGGACTCCGTTTGACTCAGGCCGCCTTGGCCTGACTCGCGAGTTGTTTACAAGGCGCAGAAACGAGGACATCCAGAATTCTCTCGACTGAAAGCGCTTCGCCGGAGTCGGCGGTCCATCAGAATATCGGGGTTGGTGGCCAGATAGCCTCGATCTGACAGCGTGAGTCAGTGCCTCGGTGCCCTGAAGCAGAATTCGGGCACGGGCTAGCGCCCGGTACCTGTCGGGCAATCGTAAAGCGGGGCACCGCCGGCGGAAAGTGGCGGATCTTCGTGAGTCGGTGTAGGAAATATCCTACGAATGCTGGGCGTACTGGTTTTCCGTAGCGGCAACTACTTCAGTCGCTGCATCAAGTGCTCTCGATAGCTTCGACTGCAGGGAATCATCTGTCCGTTCTCGAGATGAACCCTGGCGTCGCCCGTATCCAGGGGTTCGATCGAGGCGACGGAACCCAGGTTGACAATGTAGCTGCGATGAATGCGGACGAAACGCTCCGGGTCAAGCTGCTCGGCAAGGCCGGATAGGGTGCTGCGCAGCGGAAAGGCCCGATCTCGCACCTGAAGATTCACGTAGTTGCCGGCCGACTGCGCCCAGTCGATGCGCTTGGCATCTACCAGAAACTCGCGACCCAGCATCTTCACCAGGAACCGTTCCGGCCGTTTCGCCACCGGATCGGGATCCACCGGCGACCGATCCAGCATGCGCGCTTCCCCCTGCAGCCTGCGCAGCACGAAACGGTAGAGTTCGATGACGAGCACGTTGCCCAGGAAGGATCGGAAGTCCTTCATGTACTCGTACAGCAGTTCGCGCGGCCAGGGCCCGAAGTCGTACGACCTGCCGACTACAGCATAAGCGGCCTCTCGCATTCCCACCATCAACAGGACGTGCGCCAGACTGTAGACCAGGCTTGCCAGGGCATATGCCACGACGACGCGGCGCCAGTCTTCGGGGCGCGGCGGCAGCCATCGCGTGAACAGCACGAGTAGGGGAACCAGGGTCAGAAAGGCAATCGCGCTGCTGGTCTCCCAGACCACCGGCTCCCACGCTGCGATGTCGAGGCCGCGCCGCTCGACGTCCATCACTTCAGTGATGCTGTTGAAGGTTGCCGAGACGGTGTAGACCAGCACCCAGTAGCCGACCTCGACGTACCGGCGCCAGGTCGCGTAGCGCTGGTAGAGGCGATTGCTGTCGAATTCCATGCCCGGAATTCTATCCCCGATCTGTCCCCGCCGATCCGCGGTTCATCCCCACGCCCTGGCGTTTCGTCCCCCAACCCTGGCGGCGCGGGCTCGGGGCGGTCATTGTGTGGCCGGTCCTCCTCATGGAATCGGAATCACAATGGAACGCCGCCACGACATCGATGCCCTGCGTGTCTTCGCCTTCGCGCTTCTGATCGCCTATCACGTCGGCATGGTCTACGTTGCCGACTGGGGCTTTCATTTCAAGAGTCCCCACCAGTGGGAGTGGCTGCAGTGGCCGATGATCGCGGTCAATCGCTGGCGCATGTCGCTCATCTTCCTGGTGTCCGGGCTCGCGCTGGGGTTTGCGCTCAGGCCCCTGGGGCTCGTGACCTTTGCCGGTCGTCGAACGGTGCGGTTGCTGCTGCCGCTGCTGGTCGGTATCGTCTTCGTCGTTCCGATCCAGGCCTACTGCGAAGCCCTGGCCAATGGCGCGATCGAACCCGGTCTGGTCGACTTTATGCAGCGCTACCTGGTCTTCCGCCCGTGGCCGGAGGGCGACTTCGCCGGCGCCGAGTTCGGGTTTACCTGGAATCACCTCTGGTTCCTGCCCTACCTGTGGCTCTACACCCTGCTCGCCCTTTTGCTGGTGTGGATCTCGCGTGCATTGTTCCTCCAACGCGCGAGACTGCAACGCCTGCTTCCGGGCCGGTGGCCAGGCTGGATACTGGTGCTCGTTCCGATCCTCTTTCTTTTTGTCGGCCTTTACTGGGTCGAACCGCGCTTCGAAACCACGCATGCCCTTGTCGACGATTGGTTCAGTCACGCCACCTACCTGCCAATGTTCCTGTTCGGCTTTGTGGTGGCGCGCTCCCAACCCTTCTGGCAACGCATTGACAGGATGCTGCCGGTCACGTTCGCTCTGGCA
>CAZSGS010000354.1:0-3138 GCA_964606365.1 uncultured Wenzhouxiangella sp.
GCACGAGGTGATGAAGGGCCTGTCGCGTGTGCGGGTGCGAAGCGAGGAGGATGTCGAGGCGGTCGACCAACAGCGCAAGCGCGAGGCCCCGATGCAGTTCCAGCACGCCGAGGCGCAGTCTGCGACCGACGGCGCTGCACCCGCCGGCGGTCAACCGTCGTCCGGCGCGGACGAAAAACCCGATACCTTCGTGCGCGAAGGCCGCAAGGTCGGTCGCAACGAGCCCTGCCCCTGTGGTTCGGGCAAGAAGTACAAGCAATGCCACGGCAAGCTGGGGTAAGGCGCGGGCAGTGGGTCGCCCGGCGGCGGAAGCGCTACGCCTCGTCGAGGTCGTCGCCGGCGTGGTGCGCGACCAGGCCGGGCGAATCCTGCTGGCCCAGCGTCCGCCGGGCAAGCACCTCGCCGGCACCTGGGAGTTTCCCGGCGGCAAGCGCGAAGCCGGAGAGTCCGACGGCCGGGCGCTGGCGCGAGAGTTGGCCGAGGAACTGGATATTCGCGTTGTAACGGCCCGGCCCTGGCTGTCGCTCACCCACCACTACCCCGAGCAGGCGGTTCGTCTCAAGCTCTACACCGTTGACGAGTGGCGCGGGCGGCCGCGCGGTCTCGAGGGCCAGGCGCTCGACTGGGTGAGCATCGCGCAGATGAACGACATGCCGATGCCGGCAGCCGACCGGCCGATCGTGCGCGCGTTCGGTATCGACGCCCGTTGCGCCATTAGCCCGGAGCCGGTCGAAATTGGCGGCACCGACGGCGTTCTGGCCTGGGCCCGCGGCGGGCTCGAGCGCGGCTATCGGTTCTTCCTGCTGCGGGCCGGGTCCCTCGAGCCGGATGCGCTGGTGGCCCTGGCCCGGTCGTTCGGCGAGACGGTCGCCGCCGGCGGTGGAAAATGGCTGCTCGACGGTCGGCCGGGAATGGCGGCCGAGGTGGGCGCCGACGGCGTTCATATCGATGCCGTCGAGCTGCAGTCGCTCGTCGCTCGTCCGCTGTCGGGCGAGAAGCTGGTGGTCGCTTCCTGCCGGGACGAAGCCGATCTCGCGCGGGCGGGCTCGCTCGGCCTGGACTTCGTCACGCTCTCGCCCGTTCTCGGCGGCGTCGGGGCGGACGCGACGACGCGGCTCGGCTGGAGCGGCTTCGAGCGACTGAGCCGAAGCTCGCCGCTACCCGTCTACGCCCTGGGCGGTGTGGGACCGTCGGACCTGGGTTGTGCGCGCGAGCGCGGCGGGTTCGGCGTTGCCGGCACCCGCGCCTTCGGAGCGGCGTGATGGCGATCGAAACCGTGCGGCTTCCCATACGGCCCCGACCGCTGCCCGAGTCGGGATCCGTGGATGTGTGGTTCACGCGCCTGAGCGACCTGCCGCTCGATGCCGGCCCACCCGGATCCGACCGTCGCGAACGCATCATGCGCCGGCGCGTGCAGCAGCAGTTCTTTCTGCGCCTCCTGCTGGCCGCCTACCTGGGTTGCCCCGGCAAGGCCGTGCAGTTGGCCCGCAGTGACCGCGGCAAGCCGATGCTGGTGGGTGATCATGCCGACAGTCCCCTGCGATTCAACGTCTCGCACTCCGGCGACTGGCTGGCGATCGCCGTCGCCGGGGGCGTGGATGTGGGTATCGATATCGAGATCGAGCGGCGGCTGCCGCGCGCGCGGCTCCTCGCCCGCCGATTTCTCTCCAGCGAGGAGGCCGATTGGCTGGTCGATCTGGACGAACCCTTCCGTTCGCGGCAGTTTCTCCAGCAGTGGACGGCGCGTGAATCCCTGGTCAAGGCGCGCGGCTGCGGCCTGGCCGGCTGTCTCGGCGCGATGCTGCTCGACTGGCGGCCGCCGGCGATTCGCCGCCTGCCGGAGGACTGGAGCGACGCGCGGGCAATGGCGCTGACCGGACTGCCCTTGTCGAATGGCCTGGTCGGGCACCTCGCCGTCACGCAGGGGCCGGTCACGCCGGTGCTTCGACGCATCGGCGCCTGAGCGACGTCGACACGCGCGATGAATTTCAATCTGGCAAGGAACTGCAACATGCACCTACAGCTGGCAACCTGGCCCGAAGTCGAGACCTACCTGGAGCGTTCGACCGGCATCGTGATACCGGTCGGCTCGACCGAGCAGCACGGCCCCACCGGCCTGATCGGCACCGACGCGATCTGTCCGGAGACCATCGCGAGCGGCCTGTCCGAGCAGGGAATCCTGGTCGGCCCGACCCTCAGCATCGGCATGGCCCAGCATCATCTGGCTTTCGCGGGCTCGATCAGTTTGCGCCCGTCGACCCTGCTGGCGGTTGTGCGCGACGTTGTCGACTCGCTCGCGCGGCACGGGTTCAGGCACTTCTACTTCCTCAACGGCCATGGCGGCAATATCGCCACGATCAACGCCGCCTTTGCCGAGGTCTGGGCGGAGGCCAGCTTTGCGGGTCAGCCCTCGGGCCTGCGCATGAAGATGGGGAACTGGTTCGCGGGCAAGCGGGTGCAGGCACTGGCCCGCGAACTGTACGGCGAAGCGGAAGGCAGCCATGCCACGGCTTCGGAAATCGCCCTGACCTGGTATGCCCATCCCGACGCCGAGCGGCGCGGCGAACTCGACCCGGTGCGTGCGCCCAACGGGCCGATCCGTGATGCCGTCGACTTCAGGAGACACTTTCCCGACGGCCGCATGGGTTCGGAGCCCCACCGGGCCACCCGGGAGCATGGCAGGCGCTTCTACGAGGCCGGCCTGGCCGATGCGCTCGAAGACTACCGGGACTTTCTGTCCCGAACCTGATGGTCGGATACGCAGGGCTGTATCGCCGGAAAACGTGATGTGGGTCACGCTTTTCGGCGGCACGCGCTTCAACGGTTGCGGCAGGCGACCACCGGGACAGGATCGACGAAAAAGGGAATACCCTTGCTTATCGAGCACTACCTCGGCACATTCCTGCGCCGGGTCGCGATCGTACGCGCGCTGAGTCAGCGAGAGCGCCAGGCGCGCCAGCCCAGGAGCAGGCCGCCGAGACCGGCCAGGGCGGCGGGTATGGAGTGGCCGCCCCACAGCGGCGCGACCTGGTAGCCGGCCAGCACGGCGCCGGAGACCACCAGGCCGGCGGCGAAGATGGCGCCCGGCAGGCGGCGGTTGTGGCGGCCGAGTTCGCCGGCGAGTTTCTCGAGGTCCCC
>CAZSGS010000355.1:0-3130 GCA_964606365.1 uncultured Wenzhouxiangella sp.
GCGCGACATCGCACGGGCCGAAGATGTCGAGACCGTCGCCCGCCTCGCCCGCCGCGGTCCGCCGCTGCTCGCGGGCCTGGCGCGCAGCGGCACCACGGCGACGGAAATCGGGCGCATGGCCGGGCGCATTACCGACGCCTGTACCGGCCGCCTTCTGGCGCTGGGCGAAGAGAAGCTCGGCACCGCGCCCATGGCCTGGACCTGGCTGGCATTCGGCTCCCAGGCCCGCCTGGAACAGGGCCTGGTCAGCGACCAGGACAACGGCCTGCTGCTGGCCGATGAACCCGACGAGCGGGCCGCTGAATACTTCCTTCGCCTCGCCGAGTTCGTCTGCGGCGGCCTCGACGAGTGCGGCTACATCTTCTGCCCCGGCGGCGTCATGGCCCAGGGCGAATGGCGCATGTCCCGACGTGCCTGGCGACACCGCTTCGACACCTGGATGCGCGAACCCGAGCCGAAGTCGGTCATGCACTGCAGCATCTTCTTCGACATGCGTGCGGTTCGCGGCGACCTGGAGCTGGCCGAGGGCCTGCACCGGGATGTGCTGGCACAGGCGAGCGAAAGCGATATCTTCCGCCGGTTCCTCGCCGCCGAGTCCATGACCCACCGCCCGCCGCTGGGCCTGTTCCGGCAGTTCGTGCAAGAGCGCGGCGGCCAGCAGAGCAAGGGACTCAATCTCAAGAAGCGCGGTGTGATCCCGATCGTCGACCTGGCCCGGGTACACGCCTTGGAAGGCGCACTCGATGCAGTGCATACCGAGGAAAGGATTCGCGCCGCGGGCGAGGCCGGCGTGATGAACTCGGGCGATGCCGACGACCTGATCCACGCCCTGCGGTTCATCGGCAACGTGCGCTTGCGCCACCAGGCGCGGCAGCTGGAAAACGGCGAGAAGCCCGATCACCTGGTCGATCCGAACGAGCTCTCCAGCCTGCACCGCCGCTACCTGCGCTCGGCCTTCAGCATCGTGACCTCGGCCCAGCGCGCCATGTCCCAGCACTACATGCTGTGAACCCGGCGCTCTGGCATCCGCTGCGCTGGTGGCGCTGGCAACGCGCCGCCAAACGATCGGGCGACGAGTGGCCGTCGCCCGCCCTGCGCGTCGATGCGGCGCCGCTTCTGGCCATCGACCTGGAAATGACCGGCCTCGACCCGGCGACCGACGAGATCGTCAGCATCGCCTGGGTGCCGATCGATGCCGGCGTCATCGTGCTCGCGGACGCGCTCGAGGTCAGGCTCGCCCGGCGCCGGCGCGAAACCGTCGGCAACTCGGCCACCATTCACGGCCTGCGCGACTGCGACCTGCTCGGGGCCGCGGGGGCGGCGGAGGGGCTGAGTCAGCTGCTTGCAGCAGTGCACGCTCGCGTGGCCGTCTTCCACCACGCGCCGCTCGATCTCGCCTTCCTCGAACGCGCGCTTTCCGAGTACCTGGACGGCAGTTGGCAGGCCCCGGTGATCGACACCCTGAGCTGGCAACGCCGGCGCCTGGCGCTTTCCGGTCGGGGGGCTTCGAACCCGAATCCGGCAACCCTGGAAGCGTCCCTTCGCGACCACGGCCTGATTGCGCGCAGCCAGCATAATGCCCTGGCCGACGCGCTGTCCTGCGCCGAGCTGGTGCTGGCGCTTTCGCGCAGCAGCCGCGCCATGCTGCTGGAGGCGGCCGCGCCGCCGCGTTGCTGAATCCGGCCTACTACCCGGCCAGGGCCTCGGCGTGATAACGCAGGTGCTCGTCGATAAAGCTGGCGATGAAGAAATAGGAGTGGTCGTAGCCCGGCCGCATGCGCAAATCGAGCTCGACCTTGCGTTCGCCGCAAGCGGCTTGCAGGGCCTCGGGGCGCAGCTGTGCTTCGGCGAGGAAGTTGTCGTCCTCGCCCTGATCGACCAGGATCCGCCCGTCGAAGCCGTCGCGCCGGATCAGCTCGCAGGCATCCCAGTCCAGCCACTTGCTGCGGTCCTCGCCGAGATAGCCGCTGAAGGCCTTCTCGCCCCAGGCACAGCGTGTCGGGTTGCAGATCGGCGCGAAGGCCGAAACCGAACGGTAGCGACCCGGGTTGCCGAGCGCGCAGATCAGCGCGCCATGACCGCCCATGGAGTGACCGAAAATCGAGCGCCGGTCGTCGAACGGAAGATGCGCGGCGACCAGGTCGGGCAGCTCGGCGGTGACGTAGTCGTACATCCGGTAGTGGCGATTCCAGGGCGAGCGCGTGGCGTTGAGGTAGAAGCCCGCTCCGGAGCCGAAGTCGTAACTGTCATCCTCGCCCGGCAGACCGACATTGCGCGGACTGGTGTCCGGGCAGACGATGGCGACACCGAGTTCGGCGGCCAGGCGATGCGCCCCGGCCTTGTGCATGAAATTCTCGTCCGTGCAGGTCAGGCCCGACAACCACCAGAGCGCCGGCACCCGGCCGGATTGCGCGGCTGGCGGAAGGTAGGCGGCGAAGACCATGTCGCAGTCGAGCACCTCGGAGCGGTGCCGGTAGCGCCGATGCCAGCCGTCGAAGCTGCGATTGGCCGCAATCTGCTCGATCCTGTCGGTCATATCGACTGCCTCCGCTTTCAGTAGTGCAAGACGGTGCGAATGCTCTTGCCGGCATGCAGCAGGTCGAAGGCTTCGTTGATCTTCTCGAAGGGCATGTCCTGGGTGATGAACTCGTCGATCCTGATCTCGCCGTCCATGTAGCGCTGCACGTAGCCGGGCAGCTCGCTGCGGCCCTTGACGCCGCCGAAGGCCGAGCCGCGCCAGACGCGGCCGGTCACCAGCTGGAACGGTCGGGTCGAGATCTCCTCGCCCGCCCCGGCCACGCCGATGATGACCGACTCGCCCCAACCCTTGTGGCAGCACTCGAGCGCCGAGCGCATGACGTCGACATTGCCGATGCATTCGAAGGAATAATCCACGCCGCCGCCGGTCAGATCGACGATCACTTCCTGGATCGGCTGATCGTATTCGCGGGGATCGACGAAATCGGTGGCGCCGAACTGCCGCGCCAGCTCGAATTTGTCGGGGTTGATGTCGATGGCGATGATGCGCTCGGCGCCGGCCATGACGGCACCCTGGATGACGGCCAGGCCGATGGCACCAAGGCCGAACACGGCCACCGTGGCACCCGCCTCCACTCCCATGGTGAAGGCG
>CAZSGS010000356.1:0-3110 GCA_964606365.1 uncultured Wenzhouxiangella sp.
GCTGCCCTAGTCCGTGACCCTGTCGCTTCACGTCGAAGGGATGGCGCGCCGGCGCTGATTCCACCTCCGGCGGGCGGCAATCGACTTGCCGCCCGCTTTTCCTGCCTGCTATAATTGACGGGATTTGAGCCACCGATGATGCCTCGAGCATCGACGGTGGCGTTTTTGTCGATGCCGGGCGTGCCCAGGGGCAATTGCCTCATCGACAAGCCTGGCATCGAAACAGGGTAGTGGCAAGGGGCCGACAGGTGCACGAAAGATTCGCTCACACTGTCGCCTGGCTCCTGCGCTGGCAGGCCATTCTCAGCGTGCTCGGAGCGGCGGCCTACGGCCTGATCTCGGGCGTGCAGATGGGCCTGGCCGTGCTGGTCGGCGGCGGCATCGGTTTGCTGCTGACGGCGGTGACCGGCCTGCGCATCGGTCTGAGTCTGGGGCGCGATCCGAAAGTGATGATCGCCGCCTTTTACAAGGCCATGGCCTTCAAGCTCGTGCTCGCGGTGATTCTGTTCGTCATCGTGGCGAAGTGGTTCGCCGGTTTCTTTCTGCCGGTGATGATTGGATACATGGCCACCGTGGTGGCTTATTGGCTGGCCATGTGGCGACTGGCGCCCGCCGGCCCGACATCGGAAAACTCGGAACAATAGCAAAGGACAGTTTGACAGCGTTATGGCTAGCGGCACCCCGACTCCGACCGAGTACGTCAAGCACCACATCACCAACCTGAGCTACGGCGACGGGCTGTGGACGATCCACGCCGACACGCTGTTCTTCTCCTGGGTGCTCGGGCTGTTCTTCCTGTCCGTGTTCATTCTCGTCGCGCGTCGTGTGACCGCCGGCGAGCCCGGCAAGCTTCAGAATTTCGTCGAAATGCTCGTCGACTTCGTCGACAACTCGGTCAAGGAAAGCTTCCATGGCCCGCGCGGCTTCGTCGCGCCGCTGGCGCTGACCATCTTCGTGTGGGTGCTGCTGTGGAACCTGATGGACCTGGTGCCGGTCGACTACCTGCCCTACATCGCCTACAAGGTATTCGGGCTGGAATACACCCGAGTGGTGCCGTCGGCCGATATCAACGGCCCGTTCGGGCTGTCGATTACGGTGCTCGGGATCATCCTGATCTACTCGGTCAAGGGCAAGGGCTTTGCCGGTTTCGGCAAGGAGCTGCTCTTTCACCCGTTCGGCAAGAACCCGCTGCTGTGGCCGGCCAACCTCCTGCTCAACCTGGTCGAGCTGATCGCCAAGCCGGTCTCGCTGGCGCTGCGACTGTTCGGCAACCTGTATGCGGCCGAGTTGATTTTCGTACTGATTGCCCTGCTGCCCTGGTGGATCCAGTTCATCCCGGGCGGTGCCTGGGCGGCGTTCCATATCCTGGTCGTGCCGCTGCAGGCCTTCATTTTCATGACGCTGACGATTGTCTACCTGTCGCTGGCGTATGAGGAACACTGATAGATCTTGAAAACAACCCCTGTAACCAACCGCTCTCATCAAGCACTAAACCGTTAGGAGACACCAAGTGGAAACCATCGCTCTCATTCAGGCTAATACCGCCATCGCCGTCGGCTTGATCTTCGCCTTTGCCGCCCTCGGTACCGGTATCGGCTTCGGCCTGCTCGGCGGAAAGTTCCTGGAAGGCGCCAGCCGCCAGCCAGAACTCGCCGGCATGCTGCAGGTTCGCATGTTCATCATCGCCGGCCTGCTCGACGCCCTGTCGATCATCGGCGTGGCCTTCGCCGCCCTGCTGATGTTCGCCAACCCGCTGCTGGGCGCCGTGACCGGCGGTTGATCCGCTTTTCCGGCATCGATTTACCTTCCGATCACGCTAGCTTTTAAGGTTTTGCTATGGAACTGAGTCTCGGCACCATCGTTGGACAGGGCCTTACCTTCCTGCTGTTCATCTGGGTGACCATGAAGTTCGTCTGGCCGCCCCTGACCCAGGCGATGGAAGAGCGCCGGCGAAAGATCGCCGAGGGCCTCGCCCATTCCGAGGAGGCCGAGCAGGCGCTGGACAAGGCCAATGCCGAGGGCGACGAGATCATCCGCGAGGCCCGTCGCAAGGCCGGCGAGATCATCGAGCAGGCCAGCCAGCGCGGCAACCAGCTCGTCGAGCAGGCCAAGGAAGAGGCCATTGCCGAGCGCGATCGCCAGGTGCAGGCGGCCGAGGCGGAGATCCGCCAGGCCACCAATCAGGCGCGTGAGGCGCTGCGCGAGCGCCTGGCCGAACTGGCGATCGCCGGTGCCGGTCGCGTGATCGAGAAAGAGATCGACGACAAACAGCATCGCGAGATGCTCGACAAGCTGGCCGCGGAACTCTAAGTCATGCTCAACCGGACCACGCTCGCCCGACCCTACGCCCGTGCCGCCTTCGAGGCGGCGCGCGACGCCGACGCGCTGCCGCGCTGGAGTGACGCGCTCGCGCTCGCATCCGAGATCTCCGGCACGGAGGAATTGCACTACCTCTCCGGCCATCCGCGCGTGGGTGGCGATCGGCTCCTGGCGCTGATCACCGACATCGGCAAGGATGAATTCGACGAGTCGTTCACCAACTTCCTCAAGGTGGTGATCACCAACGGCCGCCTGGCGTTGATGCCCGAGATCGCCGTGCAGTACGAGGCCTACCGCCGCGACGCCGAGCAACGCATCAAGGTCGAGGTGATCTCGGCCAGGCCGATGGGCGACGAGGAGTCGGACGAACTCGCCGAGCGCCTCAAGGCGCGCTTCGGGCGGGATGTGGATATGCACGTCGAAGTCGACGAGTCCCTGATCGGCGGTGCGGTGATCCGCGCCGGCGACAAGGTCATCGACGGCAGCGTGCGCGGTCGCCTCGAGCAACTGGGCCGGCGAATCAACGCTTAAAACGGATCGGTCGCAACGTCGAACTGCTTCGGCGACCGGAATGAATTGAATGTTCAAGGATTGCAAAAATGCAGCAGACCCTCAACCCGACTGAAATTTCCGAACTGATCCGCAAGCGCGTCGAGCAGTTCGAGGTGGCCTCCGAAGCCCGCACCGAGGGCACGGTGGTCAGCGTCTCGGACGGCATTTGCCGCCTCCATGGTCTTGCCGATGTCATGCAGGGCGAAATGATCGAGTTCCCCGGCGACACCTATGGCATG
>CAZSGS010000357.1:0-3099 GCA_964606365.1 uncultured Wenzhouxiangella sp.
GCTACCGGCACGGCGGCCAACTGCGCCGCCATTGCCGAGCTCAGCCCCCCTTGGGGCGCGGTGCTCTGTCACCAGCTCGCTCATATTCACAACGACGAGAACGGCGCACCGGAGTTCTTCTCCGGCGGCGCGAAACTGCTACCGCTGTCCGGCGACGGCGGCAAACTGGGTGCGGAGGGGGTTGCGGCCGCCATCGACAGCGCGGGCGCGCACGGCGTCCACAACGTCAAGCCGGCGGTGGTATCGATCACCCAGGCGACCGAATGCGGCACCAGCTACCGGCCGGAGGAGATCCGGACGATTGCCGAAGCCACGCACGAGCGGGGGCTGCACCTGCACATGGACGGCGCGCGCTTCGCCAACGCCGTGCGCTTTCTCGGCTGCCACCCGGCGGAGACGACGTGGAAGGCGGGCGTCGATGTGCTGTCCTTCGGCGCAACCAAGAACGGCGCGCTGACGGCCGAGGCGATCGTGGTGTTCGGCCATCCCGAATGGCTGGAAGGAATGGAACGGCGACGCAAGCGCGCCGGCCACCTGTTCTCCAAGATGCGCTACGTCTCGGCCCAGCTGCTGGCCATGCTCGACGACGATCTTTGGCTGGAACTGGCCGGGATCGCCAACGCCCGTGCTGCAGAACTTGCTCGCGGGATCGAAGCCGACGAGCAGGCATCGCTCTACTGGCCGGTCGAATCCAACGAGGTGTTCATGAAGGCCTCACCCGACAAGCTCGCCGCCCTGAAGGAAAAGGGATTCCGCTTCCATATCTGGCCGGGCCACGACGACCTCGCGAGGCTGGTGTGTTCGTGGGCGACCACGGAGGACGACATATCGGCCTTCCTCGAGGCGCTGGATTCGTAGGTCGGGGTCGCATCCCCGACGGACGAGACACCAAATGCCCCCACCGGTCGCTCACGCCTGTCCAGGATCCAGGTTGGGGCACGCATGAGAGCCGGGTGGAGATTGGAGCGATGTCGTCCGTCGGGGATGCGACCCCGACCTACGCGTGCCTCACCCGACGTGCTTGCCGCCGGTCCAGCCGCCCGGCTTGAGCACCTTCTCGCCCAGCGCCTTCGGGCCGTCCTCGAGATCGGTGGCCATCGAATCGTTCCAGCGATTGAGAAAGCCGTACAGGCACACGGCCGCGAGCAATTCCACGATCTGTTCGTCGCTCCAGTGCTCTTTCAGGCGCGCCATCAGTTCGTCGTCCACGCTGTTGGGCACCGAACCGGCGGCCAGGGCAAAATCCAGCGCCGCGCGCTCGGCTTCTGAATAGTGTTCGGAAGTCTGGTACGCCCAGAGCGCTTCGAGCTTTGCTGCGGGCAGTCCGCTGATCCCGGCGGCCACCAGGGAATGCGCCTCGCAGTACTGGCAGCCGGCCGCGCGGCTGGCGAAGTGGGCCAGCAGGCGCTTGAAGGCCGGATCGACGCTGCCCTCGGGATCCATGACCGCTTCTGTCAGTTGGCCGAAAGCCTCGACGATCTTCGGCCGCCGCTGAAGCGTCAGGAGGCTGTTGGGCACGAAGCCCAGGATTTCCTCGAAGCGCCGAAATGTATCACCCAGCTCCGGGGTATGATCTGCAGGCAAGGGATCGATATGCGCCATTAGGGAATCCACGCTCAAGATTGCAACCAACCGACACTATAACGCCACGATCCAGCCGTGGGCGGTCACCCTGAAACCTTGAACCTGAAACCTGAAACCTTTCTTACCCATGCCCCACGACCAGCCCGTCATCCCCGTCACCAGCCGCGACGACCATCGCTTCGAGCTGATCCACGTCGCCGCAGAGCGCCCGCATCACACGATGCTCTTCCTGCCCGGCATGGGACTGAGCGCGCGCCTGTTCATCCGCTTCGCGCGCGCGCTGGCCCGGCGAGGCGTCGAGGTTCTCATTCACGAGTGGCGAGGTAACGGCTCGTCGAGCCTGCGCGCAAGCCGGCGGTCGAACTGGGGCTATCGGGAACTGCTCGGGGATATCGATTGCGCCCGGCGCGCCGTGGCCGAGCACTGCGGCGGCGAATGCCTGCTCGCCGGCCACAGTCTCGGTTCGCAGTTCGCCTGCCTGAGCGCCGCGGCCGGGTCGGACGGCCTGCGCGGTCTGGTCATCATCGCCGGCGGTTCGCCCTACTGGCGCGCCTTTCCCTGGCCGATGAAGGGCGTGATGATCGCCACCATGTTCGCTTTCCCCGCTCTCGGGTCCGTCTTCGGCTATTACCCGGGCAAGCGCGTCGGCTTCGCCGGCAACGAGGCGCGCGACGTGATGGCCGACTGGGCGCGCAGCGCGCGGTCCGGGCAGTATCGACCAACGGGAATCGAGGTTGATCTGGAAGCGAACCTGCGGGCACTGGCGCTGCCTGTACTGGCGCTCGACATGGCCGATGACTGGTTCGTGCCGTCAGGATCGCTGGACTGGCTCACCGGCAAGCTGGCCGGGTGTGAGGTTTCGAAGCGAGTGATCGAGGCCGGGGGCGAAGGCCAGAAGGCCGATCACTACGCGTGGATGAAACATCCGGAACCGACCACAGAGGCGATCGAGGAGTGGTCGAGCGGCGTGGGCGCCTGAAATGTCGTCCGTCGGGGATGCGACCCCGACCTACCCCGACAGCACCAGATTCCAAGCATCGATTTCCAAATAGATTCGAAATCAAGATGTTCGAATGACCGAAACAGGCTCCGCTCCTCAATCGAAGGCCGCATAGGTCTGGGTCGCATCCCCGACGGACGAGGCGAACGGAACGCCACTGCTCGAATCCGGGATCATTCGCCGTCCAGCATCGCCGCCACGAGCCTTGCGTACATCCGTTCCCGGATCGACTTCGGCTCGCTGAGGCCCAGGCGTTCGAGTTCCTCGGCATATCCCGCGGGTCGGCCACGAACGAGCGCCCGCACCAGGTCCAGCTTGCTGTTCGACAGGCGCTTCAAGTGCTCGAGCGCAGGGATGAGCCGCTGCTCGACCGGCGTGAAATCACTTCCGAACGGGTATTCGGCGAAGGTCGATCGCTTGTCCTCGAAGGCCCGCGCGAGATGCTCCGGCGTATTGCGCCGGGCCCTGGCCGGCACTTCCCAGTCCGCGTCCAGCTTGCCCGCCTTCCTGGCCCG
>CAZSGS010000358.1:0-3092 GCA_964606365.1 uncultured Wenzhouxiangella sp.
CACGTTGAAAGAACACGGCACCATCGAGATGCCCAGAGCGAAGGCAGGCGGCGGGTGTGATTCGCCCGAAGGTTTCGGGCCGAGAAGCGACCACTGGCGTCGGCACGCCCAGCAGTGGGACAGTGTCGGGCCGCCATTGCGCCCGAACCGCGACGATGTGGCCGTCGTCGAGCAGATGGTGCAGCGGGTGTGTCGGTTTGTCGGAGGCAGGCCGATGCGAAGCGCGCTGCTGGGCGTTACCCCCGAACTCGTCGGTATGGCATGGCCGAGCGGCAGTCGGCTCCTGCCGCTCGATCGCAGCGCCGAGATGATTCATGCAATTCTGCCGCCCCGGGCGAGCGTGCCCATGACGCCGGTGTGCGCCAGCTGGCTGGAGCAGCCGCTTTGCAACGACAGCCTGGACTGCGTCGTCGGCGACGGCTGTTTCACGGTGCTCGAGAACATCGACGCGTACCGCCGCCTGTGTCGCGAGCTTTGCAGGGTCTTGCGCCCCGGCGGCTGCTTCGTGATCCGCCTGTTCGTCCAGGCCCCCGAGCGCGAGTCCGCGACTGCCGTCTTCGATGACCTCGCGGCCGGGTCGATCGGCAGCTTTCATGCGTTCAAGTGGCGCCTGGCCATGGCGCTTCACCACAACCTGAACGAAGGCGTCTCCGTTAGCGACATCTGGCGTCGCTGGATTCAAGCCGGCGTGGCGGCCGAAGACCTGGCCGCGCGCTCGGGCTGGCTGCTCGACGCAATCCGCACCATCGAGGTCTATCGCGACAGCCCGGCGCGTTACACCTTTCCCACGCTCGGGGAGGCGCGCGAGGTGCTGGGAGAGACCTTTGACGAACTCGAGTGCCACGTTCCGGGTTACGAGCTCGGCGATCGTTGTCCCACGCTGCTGCTCCGCGCGCGTGGTTGACGCTGCATGGTCGATCGTTCATGCGTGAGACCAGCCGTCTTTGCTATGCGGGGCCGAATCGCCGCAGCGATCTGACGGTCATCGAGCAGGAATTCGCGCTCGAGCCGTCCGAACGCCAAGGGCTTGCCGGTTTCAGGACCGGCGCGTGCCTGGCGCGTCGTCTGCAGGCCATTCATCCCGCGCTGGTGGACGCTGTCGATTCGCATGAGAAGGTACCCGGCAGCGCCGGGAACGGGGTCGGGCAATTGGCGCGTCTATACGCCGGGGTCTGCATTTCCTTGCAGCGAGCCGCCCGCCACCCGGTTGCCGAAATCGGCATCCTGACGCCCGCTGCGAACGATTCCTTTCGAGTCTATTTCGAGTACGAAGACCCCGATGTCGGCGTCGATGCTGTCGAAATCGCGCAGGCGGTCATCGAATCCCTGCTTGTCGAGGACGATTCAGGAGCGCCCGGCCGAACGTGCCTTTCGGCGCTGAGCGGGCGTATCGAGCGCTTTCTGGCGAAGGCCGTTGCCACGGCCATGCCGATGGACGCCCGGGCGATCCACGATGCCGCCCGATCGCGCGGCATACCCTGCCTGCGCATGGACCGGCCACCGTTCAATCCGGTTGAGGGCAGTTTTCGCGTCCGGCCCAACGGCTTGCTTCGCCTCGGATTCGGGCATCGCCAGCACACGGTCGACGGCACGTTCTGTGTCAGCCGGTCGCAGCACGTGTTCCCGCTGATTCGCGACCGCGAGGCCCTGTTCGGATGGCTCGCAGCAAACGGCTTTTCCCTGCCCGGAGGCGGCATCGCAACCTGGTGCGGAGCACCGCTCAAGGCCGCCCGGGCGGCTGATCGACTCGGGTATCCGGTTTGTCTGCGAACCAGCCAGCGTGGTCGTGTGGCGGGCATGGCGCGAGAGCTGGCTGATCGGGAAGCCGTCATTCATGAAGCCAGGCGGGCGCTGCAGCACACTCCCCGGGTGCTGGTGCAGCCCTGGCTCGCGGGAGGGGTGTTGAAGATTCTTGTTGCCGGATCGAGCGTGATCGGGGTGTTCGAACGGACCGAAGCGGATGGCGAAGCATGGCGGCGCGTCAGCGGTCATCGCGCTGCTCAGCGGCTGGCGCTGGACCTGGCCCGGTCGCTGGGTGTCGGCCTGACCATGGTTACCCTCCTCCACCCGGAATCCAGTTCTGTCTTCGAGGGCGCCGGCACGGTGGTCGATGTCGAGCTCGCCCCCGAACTCGATCGCGTCTTCTCAGCGGGTGACCGGGACCTGCATCGGGCGGCGCGAGCGTTCGTGGACTGGATCTTCCCCGATCCCGCGCGATCCCGGGTTCCGGTGGTTGCCGTGACCGGCACCAACGGCAAGACTACCACCACGCGCATGCTCGAGCGCATCATGACCGCTGCCGGGTACGTCACCGGCCTGGCGTGCTCCGACGGTTCCTGCGTCGGCGGGACGATGCTCTCGGAGCTTGAAGACGGCTACCTGCCCGGGCACTTGACCGTACTCGACAATCCCGCCACGGAAGCGGCGGTGCTGGAGGCAACGCGAGGCGGCGCCGGCAGCGCTGGACTGGGATTCGATCGCTGCGATGTCGCTGTGTGCCTCAATGTCACCGCCGACCATCTCGATGACTTTCTGGGCCTGCGCACCGTGGCGGACCTGGCGCGGCTCAAGCGCAGCATCCTCGAGCGGGCGCGCCGGGTTGTACTCAACGCTGATGACGAGCAGTGCCGGGCCATGATCGGGCCGCTGGGCCATCGTGTGTCCGGCCTGGTGTCGATGTCACGCAGCGCCGCGGAACTGCATGGGTCGTTCGGGCAGGAGTTCGCCGTCGGCGCGGTCGAACGTGTCGATGGGCGTGAGTGGCTGGTAATCGGCGAGAACGGTCGCCGCGTTGCGGTGATCGCCGTCGACGAAATCCCGCTGGCGTTTGATGGCGCGGCCCGGCACAACGTTTCCAATGCGCTCAGCGCCGCGTTGGCCGCCTGGCTGATGAACCAGTCTTCCGAGGCGATCGCGGCCGGCCTGCGCGGGCTGCGGGCCGGTTTCGAGACGACGCCGGGCCGGCTCAATTTCTTCCGGGGGCTGCCGTTCGACGTATGCGTGGACTTTGCCCACAATCCCGCCGGCGTGCGTGCGCTTGGCGAGTTCGTGGATCGGCTTTCGGTCACGGGTCGGCGCATTCTCTGCTTGTC
>CAZSGS010000359.1:0-3088 GCA_964606365.1 uncultured Wenzhouxiangella sp.
GGTTCGCCGCCGTTGAGGGTGATCTCCATGCGGCCGTCGACGAGATCGGCGGAAGTGATGATCGTGTCAACGTCGGGATTGCCGTCGTGATCGTAGTGCTGATCGACGTTCTCGAACTCGGCGTCGACGACGACGTACTGGTTGAACTCGGGGCCGTGATCCGTCGTGAAGTCCTTGCCCAGGCCGATACCCAGGGGCATGCCCTCGATGCGCGCGCGGTTGATCACCATGTCGGTGGTGTTGGTGCCGAAGTCGATGCCGAAAGCCGGCTCGCGGAAGGGCTCGGGCGTGCTGCCGATGATGTCGAAGTCCTCGAGCAGGTAGTGCGAGGTGTATTCCATCGCCGCGCCGGCGCGTACTTCCCAGGCGGTGAATTCCGACAGGTGCGAGTGGATGTCGTGCTGCTGGTTGGGGTTGGCCTTGACCACGTAGATGCCTACGGTGCTCGCGAGCGCCTCGTTGTCGTGAAAATTGAAGATCGGCGCGTCGTCGGGCGCCGAGTTGCCGTCGATGCGCAGGGCCTCGGGCAGCATGAAGGCGTCGTTGGGGAAGCCGCGCATGCCCGTGCCGCGATGGAGGTAGACGTAGCCGTGGTTGACGCTGGCGGCGACGTTGCCCACGGCGCGTACCATGCGGCCCTGGAACCAGAAGCCGTCGCCGGTGCGGCCCATGTCGAAGGCGTCGGGGTCGTTGCCGTTCTTGGGGTTGAAGGCGCTGTTGCCCTCGGCCTTGATGGCGATGTTGTCGGTCCAGGCGCCGATCTCGTCGCCGGTCTCGGCCACGAAGCCGGCGCCGAAGGTATCGAAGCTGGCGTTGTCGTGGAAGATGGCGTTGCTGGCATGGTGGACGTAGCCCCAGCCCGGGCTGTCGAATACCGCGTTGCCGACGGCCATGGCCGGCGCTTGCGGGGTATCGATGCCGGTCATGTGGAAGTGCAGGGCGTAGCGGCCGCGCACGTTGCTGTCGGGCTCGATGCTGTCCAGCTGGTCCGGCGCGAAGCTCTCGACCGATTTGTCCGTGCGCCCCAGGTGCAGGAAGGCGGCGTTGCGCACGTCAAAGCCGGTGTGGTGGCGCAGCATGGCGTGGCCGCGACGGTGCACCGGGACACTGTCGCCGTCGACGGTCTCGAAGGTGATCGAACGGGTGAAGTTGGCGACCGAGGCCTTCAGGTCCGGGCGCGGGGTGGGGTGGTCGTGCTCGAGCGGCGCATCGAGGGTGATCTCGCTGCCGTCGACGGCGGTGATCTCACGCACTTCGTCCTGCGTACCGTAATAGCGCGCCGCGCCGATGTCGTTGTCCCATTTCCAGCCCGAATAGCGCGTGCCGGTGAGCACGATGCGGTCGCCCACGCGCCAGTGTTCGGGTGCCTCGGCCAGGGTCAGGGTTTCGTCGCCCGCGACGGGGTCGACCGCGACTTTCAGGTGGACCGTCTTGTCCTGGCCGTGGATCTCGACGTCGCCGTGGGCGAGCAGTCCGCGCGAGAGGAGGTCGGGGTCCCAGCCGACGTCGATGTCGCTGTCGGATCGGAAGCGAATGCGGACCCGGGCCGGGTCCGCCACCGGCTCGGCGGCGCTGCCGATCGTCAGGCGCCCGTCGGCGGTGACCTCGAGCGTATCGAGCACGAGCGTGCTCGACAGCCCCGGATCGAAGACCAGGTCGCCGTCCACCCGCAGGTGCTCGATCTCGGTATCGACGCCGTCGACGGTCAGCGTCATGCCGTCGGGCACGTGCACCACGTCGGCGGCGCCGGGCGGTGAGCTGCCCCAAGTGGCCGGATCGGACCAGCTGCCGCTGGCGGCGACCGGGTGGGTCACTTCGGAAAGATCGATCAATGCCGCCACCGCGAAGGTCGGTGCCAGGCATCCCCCCAACAGGAAGACCGTGAGAAGACGCACGGTTGGACTCCCGATGGTTGCCGGATAATCGATACTGCCATAGCCGCGCACGGCTTGCCAGCCACGTTCGATGGAAGCGTCCCCGCAGACCAGGAACCCGCCGCGCTGAACGCGCTTGGTTCTCGGGCGCGATGTGTTCGGCATCGACATACTCCGAACCAAGGGCGATCTGCCCGAAGCGCTTGAACCGAGCGGACGGGATGGTCGTGTCGGTCCGTCGGAGGTCGACTACAGGAGAGTTCTCGCCTGAATCTGGTCGCGTTGGTCAAGCCATTGAACGAGCACAGGTCGGCCCATTGCCCGTTCGGTCGGTGCCGGTGGCCTCCGGGCGCAATGTCAAAAAGGCGTTCGAGCAAGCGGGCCGAACCAATCTCACCTATCGCGAGTACCCGAACCTCGATCACCGCATGACCGATGCGGATGGTGAACCGAGACTCGACAAGGTCATCGCCGAGGCCGGTGAATGGCTGAATCGCAAGCGCTCCGACGAGAGAGACTGATCAGACTGGGCTATGCCGATGCCACCACGATGTTGGCATGCATGGGGAAGTTGAGTGTCTTGCCATCGTGATGGCGGTCAATAACCGTTTTGGCTTCCCGCTTGACAGCGTCGAGCATAGCGTCGTGCTCTTCCGGTGAAGACAGGTCAAGTTCGGGAATCACGGCCGCTCCGGCCGACACGACCAGTTCGATGAAGCGCTCCGGTTTGGGGAATCGCGCCACGAGGGAATGCGTCGCGACGTCGACCCGAGTAAAGCCGGCAGACCCGAACACCTTCTTCAACGCAGCCGCATCACCCATTGAAAATGGCACTGCCAGATCGTTGACCGGCACGTCGAGGTGCCCTGCTTCTGCCTCGAACAGGGCATTGAAGACCGGATGATGATCAAGACCCTTCCATACAGCAACAACGGCCTGGCCCCGGTCGTTCACGACCCGGCGCATTTCGCCGGCTGCGGCGGCCTTGTCCGGAAAGAACTGAAAACCCTGCTGGCAAACCACCAGGTCAAAGCAGCCGTCATCGGCATAGAGCGCACAAGCGTCTCCCAACACCCAGCGTATCGGCCCACCATCGGGCTCTGGCGATGTGCGAGCCACATCGAGCATATCCTCGCTGAAGTCCACGCCCACGATCTCGCCGGTGTCTCCCACCCGCGGGGCCAATTGCTGCGTCACGATGCCCGTGCCGCAGG
>CAZSGS010000360.1:0-3070 GCA_964606365.1 uncultured Wenzhouxiangella sp.
CGGCGATCGAGACGTCGCCCTGGCCGCCGGGGCAGACCACCGAGCTGACCAGCTCCGGCCTTGCACCGCCGATATCGTAGACGTTGAAGCCGTGGTAGTTGCCGGCCACCAGCACCTCGTCGGTGAAGGCCATGTCGGTGTTGGAGAAGCTCAGCAGCGACGGGCGCGGCTTGCCGTCGTTTTCGCGGCCTTGGTCTTCACCTTCGCCTTGATCGTCTTCGTCAGCCGCTTCCCCGTCGTCGTCGGCTTCTTCCTCTCTTTCGTCCTCATCCTCGTCGTCGCGGGGAATCGGGCGGCCGGCGGGGTGCTCCGGGTCGAAAAAGCCGTCGGGTTTGGGCAGGGCGGCGACCAGTTCGAGGTTGGAGATCGCCTCGCCGGCATCGCGAAAGCCGGCGGCCAGACCGACGCGCGGGTCCGGCGAGAAGCCGGCCAGCATGGCGGTCATGCGTTCGATCTCGGCTTCCTGGTCGTTGACGATGTCGGTCGTGAAGTCGTAGAGCACCGGATCCTGGGCCGAACCGTCGGATTCGAGCAGCTCGTCGACCATCGTGATCGCGCCCTGGTGGTGATCGATCATCAGCTCCAGGAAGATCCGGTCGAAATCGGGGCCGCTGGCCGCCCGCAGCTCGTCCATTTCCTCCCCGCTGGCCATGCCGGCCATGTCGTGGTGGGTATGCATGTCGTGATGGGCCGTGGGGTCGGGCACCGCTTCGCCGCGCTCGCGCAGCCAGTCCTGCATGAAGGCGATCTCGTCCTCCTGCGAGGCGGCGATGCGCTCGGCCAGCTCGGTCATCTCGTTGCGCCCGGTGCGATCGGCCACCAGCGCCGACATCACCAGCGCCTGGTGGTGATGCGGGATCATGTCGGTCATGAAAGTCACGTCCGCTTCGGAGTAGCCGATGCCGGCCAGGTCGGTGGCTTCCTCGGCGGAGATCGCGCGACTGGCTTCGCCCGGCTTGCCGGGCTGGATGATCGGCGACTGGGCGATGGCGGCCTGAGCCAGGCCGGCGGCGAGAATCATCGCGATGATTGGTCGGAAACGCTTTGGAACTGCGGACATCTGGGTCTTCCCGTACTTGGCGGAACACGGGAATCTAGCAGATTCGGCGCGAGGGAGTGTGGTGAAGGCCGGAATGCGCTTCGCCCGGCACGGCCCGAGGGCCGCACCGGGCGGGATGCATCAGAAGGTCAGGCGCAGGCCGGCGCGCGCAATGTTGAAATCGAACTCGTAGGTCTCGAACTGAAGGGTCGCGGCAACGCGGTCGGTAAACCAGAATATGCCCTCGAACCCGCCGACGATCTGACCGTCATTGAACGAATCGTCCCCCGAGTAGCCGGCGTACAACCGGCTCTGGAAGTCACGGCTGGTTCGGGCGCGGACGCCCAGCGTGGCCCGGTAGCCGTTGCCGCTCACGTCGTCGAACTGCACGTCGTCGTAGCCGATCTCGACGTTGAAGTCGCTGCTGTCGCTCATCGGAGCGCGAAAGCCCAGGTTGACGTTGAGCAGGTCGAATTCTTCCGAACCGTAGTAGGTGTCGAAGTCGTACCGCTGGGCGCTGCCGCTCACGTAGAACGGCTCGGCGATCTGCGCCGAGAAGCCGGCCCAGTATCCGGACTCGCTGTTGGCGCTGCCATCGAGATCGAGGTATCCGTAGCCGGCTTCGATGTAGCTGTAGTTTGGCGACTGGGCGAAGGCCAGGGCGGAACCGGCCAGCAGCAGGCACGCCAACGCGCCTCGACCGAAGGTAGAGATATTCATGTGTTTCTCCCGTTGTGGATTCAGGGCAAGCAAACGCCGCCCGCTAAAGGCTGAATGGCGCCCCATGGAACCCAACCAGGAGAAAACGTCCCCTAAATGCCCCCGAGCGCCAACCCGCCGCAGAGTAGCCTATCGCAACCGCGATGGATTTTGGGCGCGGTCTGCCAACGCGGGGCGTCTTGCCCCGGCCTGTCTTGCCCGCTCGATGAGGACGTCGGCGCCCAGCGCAGCTTCAGCGTGAAGATCCAGATCGAGGCGAACCCCATCCGTACGTGGTTGTGCAGGTAGCCGGAGGCCATTTGTTGTACTGCAGCGATCCATCCATTCGGAGCCGCCAACCATGACCCGCAAACTGAAAGTCGCCGCCATCGGCAACTCCACCGGCGTGATCCTGCCCAGGGACGTACTCGAACGTCTGCGCGTGGACCGCGGTCACGAACTGATGGTTCGCGAAACCCCCGACGGCGTCGTGCTCAGCCCCTACGACCCCGAGCTGGCGCGTCAGATGGACGTGGCCGAGAAGATCATGCGCAAGCGGCGAAACCTGCTCAAAAAGCTGGCGGAGTGACTCGTGGTTGATCCCACTTGGCTTTCAGTTGACCTGATAGAGGCGGTACACGAACGCCAACTCATCGAGCACGGCGGCGGAACGGGTGTTCGGGACCGCGGCGTGCTGGAATCTGCATTGGCTCGAGTGCAGCAGTTGCATGCCTGCGGCGGTGATGTTGATGTCATTGCTCTTGCTGCAAGCCATGCGTTCGGGCTGAGCAGAAACCATCCTCTTGTCGACGGCAACAAACGGACCGCCACGCCCGCCCGAACCAGGTCAGCGAAGAGACGGGCCGCTACGCCTGACTCCCCTTCGCGGCGAGGACGCCGCTCTGACGCCTTGTCTACTGTTCTTTCAGATACTCCGCCAGCCATTCGTGCACTTCGCTCCAGAAGTGCTTCGCTTCCTTGCCCTTCATGATCCAGTGGTTGGCGTCGTGGAAGACGAGCAGCCTCGAGGGCACCTGCATGCGCTGCAGGTAGGCCCAGGCGGCGAGCGTCTGGTTGAGCGGCACGCGGTAGTCGGACTCGCCGATGGTCAGCATGGTCGGCGTCGAGAAGTTCTCGGCGTATCGCGACGGGCTCTGTTCCTCCCAAACGTCGCTCTCGCCCCAGGGCGGGCCGTCGTTCATGCGCTCGCGGTGGTAGATCACGTCGCTGGTCGACCACTGGCCTTCCAGGTCCACCAGGCCGGCGTGCCCGACCAGGGCGTCGAAGCGATCGGTGGTGGCCAGCAGCCAGTTGACCAGATGACCACCGTAG
>CAZSGS010000361.1:0-3065 GCA_964606365.1 uncultured Wenzhouxiangella sp.
AACTGGTCGCCAAACACGGCGGCAAGAAGAGCCTCTACTCGCGCAGCACCTACGACGAGACAAGATTCTGGCAGGAGTTCGACCGCGCAACCTACGAATCACTCAAGCGCGAGTGCGACCCCGAGGGTCGATTCCCGGGGCTGTATGAAAAGGCGGTTCGACAGCGATAGGAGTGGTAGCCCTATGCTTGAAGCGTTTCGAAGCTTCCTTGAAGCTGGATGGTGGTCGGCTGCTGCTGCATTCCTGGTCGCTTGCGTGACTTGCGCACAGGCCTTGTCAGAGCCACAAGAGCTGAAGCCCGATTCGTGTGGATCCCCGGATGCCTGCCTGGAAAGGGTCTTCGAGTTGGCCGAGGCGTGGCCGGAGTACCGGGGGCCTTACACGGTTCCGCACGGCGCCATCGAACTGGGTATGCGCGTCAAGGAGCTGGACGAAGACTTGACGGCGGACCTGGTCGCGTTATTGGCCGACGAGAACCAGTACGTGGCTAACGTCGCCAGTGTGGCGCTTGGCCAATTGCGGGAGATCGACGCTCGCCATCTCGACGACATCCTGCTCGCGTTCGAGCGTGGCACCGAAGGAGCGGGCGGCGCGTTAGGCAAGGTTGCCAGTAGTCGGGCTGCCGAGGAAGCGGTCACCCGGCTGCTTTCGGCTATCTCGAGGCGCGGGGCGCTGGAGTTCGCTGTCCGCCGCCAGGGCGACCGCGCAATCCCTTTTCTCGTCGAGGCGGCACGATGCGCTGACGGCTGTAGCGAGAAACGTCACGCGCTTCTCGGGGATGTCCTTGAGGAAATGGGGCCCGAGCGCGCCCAGGCCGGCCCCGCTCTGATAGCGATTGCCGGCGACGAATCCCAACCTATCCACGTCCGTTCCGGGGCGCTTTCAATGATTGCCCGGCTCGGATCGGTCAGCAATGACCTGGGAGAGCAGCTCGTTGACCTACAAGCGGCCAACCCGGGATTGTCAGAGCAGATCGAGCGGGCGCTGATTGCGATCGAGTCCGAGGCCGCGGGAGCGATCTTTGCCAAGCGGTTGTCGCACCAGCCCGAAGTCGAGACGCTCAAGGCTTTGTCCAGGCTGGGGCCGGCAGGGTACTCAGCCGGTCCGGTCGTCATGGAACTCCTTCGGCATGAAGACTGGAACATCCGACTGGAGGCCGCCAGGGTGCTCGGCGTTGTCGGATATGAACCGGCGGCAGACCCGCTGGCCGAGATGCTGGAGGTTCAGGAGGATGTCGTCCTGAACTGGATCGCGGCGGACGCGCTCGGACGCTTGAACGACCCTGGAAGTGTAGATGCCCTGAAGCGGGCGGCAGATCGACACTGGCATCCATCGGTTCGTAAACGTGCCGACTTGGCGAGACGGCAGGTTCTGGGAGAAGAGAAAGTCGATGTCCCGATGGAAGTCCAGCGAAGATTCGACGCAGAAAGTGCCTTTGCCGGGATGAGCGAAGTCGTTGACAGTTGTGATGAAGTCATGCTCTCGCTCCGAGCACTCTCGAATGAGACAAAAAGATTGGCGGACGCAGACTCCCGCGGACTGGAGGAGTTCTCGTTCGAAGTGAGTCGAACCCGCCAGGATCGCTCGGGCGAATCGGTGGAGCGCATGGTCGAGATCACGCCCCGTGTTGCGCTGCGCGTAGCGAGCGGCTGGCTGGTCGGTAGTTTTGGCGGTGAATGGGGTGGGCAGCTCGCTTACCTCGATGAAATGGGCGAGCCCTCGACAATCTATGACGATGACAATGTCGCCGACATCTCACGCCTGGGGGACGGTATCGTCGTTCTGACCGGGATGATGCACATGACCAGCAATCGAGGCATGATGCATCGCGTTGAACGAAACGCCGACGGCATCTGGTCGATGACACCCTGGCGTCGATTGCCAGGCGCACCGCGATCCGTAAAGAAGGTGTCGAGCGGTGAACTACTGGTAAACACCAATCGCAGAGGCAGCCTTCTCGTTTCACCTGACGGCCGAATGAGGATGGCCGCTTGCGCGGGCGATGCAGATTCGACTCGGGTTTTCCGGTGAGTATGTGGTCATGACTGATGTCACGCTCTGGCGAATTCACCATATCGACCATGATCGCTTCCCCTGGCGCATCAGCATCGTGCGCTCGGGCGAGGAGGTGCTGGTGCTGCGGGCCCAGTCGCGCTGGCCCGGTTCCGGGCAGCAGGTGTTCTGCCTGCGCGAGACCGAGCCGCCCGAGGACCTGCCCGACGAGCCCGTCGAAGAGGTGGTCGTCGGCCACATTCGACGTTTCGGGCGCAAGCTTTCCATCGCGCTCGAGCGCAATCGCAACAAGCGCTGCGACTTCCTGTTTCTCAAGAAGCCCTACAAGAACCAGCCGGGTGAATACGAGCAGATCTTCTTTCGCACGCAAAAGAGCCTGCGCCAGCACAAGAGCCGAGGTCGAACCAACCTGTTCGGTCACCACGAGATCGAAGTGGTCATCGACAGCGCCGAGCGCTACCCCTGGAAGTTCGCCAATGCCGATGTCCGGCGCAGCAAGCTGCCGGTAGGCGACTACGCCCTGATTCACGATGACCGCCCGGCCGCCGTCGTGGAGCGCAAGACCTTCGAGAACCTTCTCGGCGATTTTGGCCAGATCCAGCTGCTGCATCAGCAGCTTGCCGAGTTGGCCGCCTGGCCGCATGCAGCCATGGTGATCGAAGCCCAGTACGCCGATTTTCTCAAGCCCGAGCGGACCGGTGCCTGGACCGTTACCCGCCTGGCGAAGCTGCTGGCGGAACTGACCACTTTGCACGCCGACTTGCCGATGATCTTTGCCGGCAACCGCAAGTTCGCCAACCAGTGGACGCAGGGCTTCTTCGAGTCTGTCGCGCGCAAGCTGTCCGAACCGGCCGAAAGCACGGTGGCGGAAGTGACCGCCGGCTACTTGCCCGGTCGCCAGAGCGGCGGCGACGAACAGCGGCTGCGTTACCTGCTTGCCCAGGAACTGCCCGAGAGCTTCACCATCGTGCAGCTGCAGCAGCAGATGCCCGGGACCGCCAAGACGAGGCTTCGCACCTTGCTGTCGCGATTGCGCGAAGAGGGCCGGATCG
>CAZSGS010000362.1:0-3060 GCA_964606365.1 uncultured Wenzhouxiangella sp.
GGCCCGCGACCTGCGCCTGCTGGTCCGCGAGCGCCTGCTGACCGGCGAGACCGATACCGAGGTGCTGGCCTTCGTCACCGAGCGCTACGGCGATTTCGTGCTGCTGCGGCCGCCGGTGCAGCCCAACACCTGGCCGCTGTGGTTCGGCCCGGCGGTGGTGCTGATCATCGGCGCCTGGAATTACCCCATCCAGCTGTTGCTCAGTCCGCTGATTCCTGCGCTGGCCGCGGGCAACTGCGCGGTGCTCAAGCCGTCCGAGGTCGCGGCGGCCACGTCGAGGCTGATGGCCGAACTGATCCCGAAATACCTCGACGATCGCGCGGTACGCGTGGTCGAGGGGGCCGTGGAAGAAACCACGGAGCTGCTCAATCAACGCTTCGACCATATCTTCTACACCGGGGGATCCGCGGTCGGGAAGATCATCATGCGCGCGGCCGCCGAGCAGCTCACGCCGGTGACTCTGGAGCTGGGCGGCAAGAGTCCCTGCGTGATCGACCCCGGCGCGGATCTGGCCTCGGCCGCCCGGCGGCTGATCTGGGGCAAGTGTCTCAATGCCGGCCAGACCTGCATTGCGCCCGACTACGTCCTGGTCACGCCGGACGAGCGCGACAGGCTCATCGGCGCGATCGAGCATGAGCTGTTCGAAATGTACGGCGCCGACCGCCTGGGCAGCGCGGACTACTGCAAGATCATCAATCGCCGGCATTTCGATCGCCTGCGTGCGCTGCTCGACAGCGGGCACGTAGCCGTCGGCGGCCGTATCGACGAGGAGGGCTGTCGCATGGAGCCGACCGTGCTGACGGATGTCGCGCCCGATTCGCCGGCAATGCAGGAAGAGATTTTCGGGCCGGTTCTGCCGATACTCGAGGTGGCCAACCTGGATGAGGCCATCGATTTCATCCGGAAGGGCGACAAGCCGCTGGCGGCCTACCTGTTCACGCGCTCGAGCGAATCCGAGCGGCGCTTCGGCGCGGCCGTGTCGTCCGGCAGCCTGTGCATCAACGATACGCTGATGTTCATGTCGGTGCCGGATCTGCCTTTCGGCGGCGTGGGGATGAGCGGCATGGGCCAGTACCATGGCAGGGCTGGTTTCGATCGGCTCTCGCACCTCAAGGCGGTCATGAAGCGCGGGCGATTTCCCGAGATTCCAGTCCGGTTTCCGCCCTACAGTCGGTTCAAGATGCGCCTTCTCAAGTGGTTCAGCTGACACACTTGTGCCGATTCGTACGTAAAAGGGGTCGATGAACGAGCAAAGACATGAAGGGGTCGGCGATTCGGTCGACAGTGGCTGGCACCGCCTGCACCTCGTCCCCGCGTGGTTGTGGTGGCCGATCAACGTGCTACAGCTGATCTTCACCCTGACGTGGTCCGCCGCTGCCATCAGCCTGGCGCTGCTGGTGCGGCTGGTGACCGGCAGCGAGCGCATTCCACTGCGCATGGCCGCGTGGTTGTGGTCGCCGGTACTGATGCGCGGCGCCGGCGCGCGGCTGGAGGTCTCTGGCCTGGACAAGATCGACTTCTCGAAGCCGCACATGCTGGTCGCCAATCACCAGTCGATGATCGAGATCTGCGCGCTTTTCATGGCCGTGCCCGTGCCGCTGCGTTTCCTGCTCAAGGCCTCTCTGGGCAGGGTGCCGTTCCTGGGCTGGTACACCCGGGCGATGGGCATGGTCCTGCTCGAGCGCGGCGACTCGAGCGCCGTCAACAGGCAGCTCGAGCGGGCCGCCGCGCTGTTGCGAGACGGCCATTGCCTGGCCGCCTTTCCGGAAGGCACGCGCAGCCGCGACGGCAGTGTGGGCCGGTTCAAGTCCGGGGCCTTTCGCGCCGCCATTGCCGCCGGCGTGCCCGTGGTTCCGGTCGCCGTCGAGGGCAGCGGCCGGGTCATGCCGCCGGACGGATTCAGGATACGGCCGGGGCCGATTCGCCTGGTGTTCGGGCGACCGGTTCCTACCGATCATCTGGCCATGGCCGATCGCCATGAGCTGGCGCGCCGTGCGGCCGATGCGGTCCGTCGTCTCAAACAGCCGCTGGATTGAGCGGAACGCTCGCTGCCCCATCGAGGCCGAAAAGCCCGTTATCATCCCGGCTGGCTTCTCGTTTCGACGCGCGCACATGACCACCGACCGGCTCGGACAGCTCGATCTCGACCACCTGTTTCACCCCTCGACCGACCTCAGGGCCCATGGACGGACGGGGCCGTTGATCTGGCAGCGCGGGGAGGGCGTCTACGTCTACGACAGCGAGGGGCGCCGGTACCTCGAGGGCATGGCCGGCCTGTGGTGCACGGCGCTGGGCTACGGCGAGCCGGAGCTGGTGGCGGCGGCGAAAAGGCAGATGGAAACCTTCTGCTACGGCCCGCTGTTCGCCGGCAAGGCCAACGAGCCGAGTATTCGCCTGGCCGCCAAGCTGGCCGAGTGGGTGCCCATCGAGGGTGCGCGTTTTCTGTTCGGCTGTTCCGGCTCGGACGCCAATGATGCGCAGGTCAAGCTGATGCGCTACTACTTCAACGCCATCGGCAAGCCGCACAAGAAAAAGATCCTCTCGCGCGGCAACGCCTATCACGGCGTCACACTGGCCTCGGCGGCGCTGACCGGCCTGCCGGCCTTTCACAAGCACTTCGACCTGCCCGGCGAGGACGTCATTCACCTGACTTCGCCGTACCATTATCGTCACGCCGAGCCGGGTGAGAGCGAGGAGGCTTTCTCCGATCGTCTGGCCGGAGAGCTGCGCGAGGTCATCGCCCGCGAGGGTGCGGAGAATATCGCGGCGATGATCGCCGAGCCCCTGATGGGCGCGGGCGGCGTCATTCCGCCGCCGGCCGGCTATTTCGAGAAGATCCAGCCGATCCTGCGCGAGCACGACATCCTGCTGATCGACGACGAGGTCGTGTGCGGTTTCGGGCGCACCGGCCACGACTTCGGCTGCCAGACCTGGGGCATTCAGCCGACGACCATGACCATGGCCAAGGCGCTGTCGTCGGCCTACCAGCCGATTTCGGCCGTGGCGGTGCCGCCGTTCATGTACGAGCCGATCGAAAAGATGTCCGGTGAAGTGGGGATC
>CAZSGS010000363.1:0-1274 GCA_964606365.1 uncultured Wenzhouxiangella sp.
ATTCAGTTTGGCGTCGAGCGCGGACAGATCACCGTTGCCGTCGATGATCAGCGGGTTGACCTCGATCAGGCCGATGTCCTTTTCCATGAACAGGCGGTAGAGCCCGTCCATGATCCTGACCAACTGTTTGACCTGCTTGGCGTTGAGCCCCATCCGGAAGCCGATATGGCGCGCCTGGTAAGGCATGAAGCCGGCCGCGGTATCGACCGGGGCCGTGATGATCTTCTCGGGGGTATCGGAAGCGACCTGCTCGATGTCCACACCGCCGGCGGCCGAGCCCATGAAGACGACCGACTTCTGGGCGCGATCGACCAGGGCGCCGAGGTAGAGTTCCTGCTTGATGTCGGTGGCCTCGGCGACCAGCACCGAGTTGACCGGCAGCGCCCGGCCGCCCGTCTGGTAGGTCTCGATATTCATGCCGAGCATCTTGCCGGCGACCTCGCGCACCTCGTCGAGGCTGGAAACCAGCTTGACGCCGCCGGCCTTGCCGCGCCCGCCGGCGTGCACCTGGGCCTTGATCACCCACTCGCTGCCGCCGATGTTTTCGGCCGCGCTCACGGCCTCCTCGGCGGTGGTTGCCAACTGTCCGCGCGGCACGGGAATACCGTACTGCTCGAACAGTTCCTTGGCCTGATACTCGTGAAAATTCATGACTTGAAAAACCCGTTCTTGGTGTGTGAATTCAATCCTGGAGCTTCAGCACAATCGCCCGCAGACGCGGCGTCGCTCAAGCCGGCGTATTCTGGAACAACCGCCACCATTAATCAAACCCGCCTCTAGCGAGGCGCGCGGATACCGGAATCGCTCCCTGTCGATACGCGCCCCGGGGCAGGTGGTTTTCCCTCGAGCGAGCGGCCGACGCCGCGTCGCGACCACGCCATCGGCCCCGGCGAGTACCGGTTCGCGTAGTATACTGAATGCACATTCGTTCGCTGCCAGGACGATGTCCACCAAGGCAGACTGCATGACCCGGAACGGCCTGGATACGGAGAGACGCGCTTGAAGACTTTCGGCACACTGGTGGCCGACGAGGAGGTGACAGGGCGCGCCCTGCACTACCTCAACGCCTTTCGCCTGGTTGCCTCGCTCGCCGCGCTGTTTGCAGTTTTCAGCCTGCTCGCCGCCGACATCCAGGGCTACCGCCTCTTCCTGGCTCAAGCCGCCGCGCTGACCTACGTCGGCAGCGCGATCGGCTTCATGGTGCTGCACCTGCGGCGCAGCATCGATGTTTCCGAGCTTGCCGCTTTCTCGCTGGCGAGCGACCTCATCCTGAT
>CAZSGS010000363.1:1284-3031 GCA_964606365.1 uncultured Wenzhouxiangella sp.
CGCGATGATACCCGGTGCCGCCACCGCGCCGGCCCTCATCCTGATCGGTCTGATCCTGCACGCTTTCGGCGGTATCGAAAGCGCCCTGGCGATTCTGCTGCTGTTCACCGTCGGCATCGCCGGCTTGATCCTGGATCTTCGCACCACCCTGCTGTTCGCCTCGCTGGTCGCGCTGGGGCTGCTCACGGACGCCTGGCTGGGCCAGCACGGCGAGCTCGAGGCCCGCTCCCTGTTCCAGGCGGCCCTCTACGGGGTCGGGGCGTTCGGCATCGCCATCGGCGCTTCCCTGCTCGGGCGCTGGGGCCGCGAGTACAAGCTGCTGGCCGAGCGGCGCGGGCTGGACCTGGCCAATCTCGGCCACATCAACGAGCTGATCATCCACAAGTTGCGATCGGGCGTGCTGGTGGTGGATTCACAGGATCGAATTCGCCAGATGAACGAAGCAGCCTGGTACCTGCTGGGCAATCCGCCGGTCAACGAGCGCAGCCTGCGCACCATCGCGCCGCCGCTGGCCGAGCGACTCGAGCGCTGGCGCAAGACCGGCAAGACCGAGGACGAGGGCCTGCTGCTGCAGTCGACCCAGTCCGCCGTCGTGCCCACCATGCTGACGATGCCCGGCGTGAACGAATCCGAGGCCACCCTGATCTTCCTCGAAGACACGTCGGTCGTCAGCCGCCGCGCCCGCGACCTCGCCCAGGCATCGCTGGCTCGACTCTCGGCCAGCATTGCGCACGAGATCCGCAACCCGCTGGGCGCACTCAGCCACGCTGCACAGCTGCTCGACGAGTCCGAGGATCTCAACAAGGCCGACCGCAAGCTCGTCGGCATGATGCTCAACCACTCCACGCGCATGAACGACATCGTGGAGAATGTGCTCAAGCTCTCCAGGCGCGAACGCGCCAGGATCGAGTCGGTCAACCTGATCAGCTGGATTCGCAAACTGGCGGGCGATTTTCGCCGCTACCACAAGCTCGATTCCGACCGGGTGCGGCTGGAGGTGCCTTCAGCCTCGATCATGGTGCTCATCGACGCCAGCCAGCTCAGCCAGGCCGTCTGGAATCTCATGGAGAATGCGCTCAAGCACGCGCGGGTCGAGGGCCAGGATGTCGTCATCAAACTGCGGGTCAGCCCGATCCGGGGCCATCGTGAAATCGCCCTGGATATAATCGACAATGGTCCGGGAATCCCGCTCGAAAAGCGATCGCAGGTATTCGAGCCCTTCTTCACGACACACAAGCAGGGGTCCGGGCTGGGCCTCTACCTGGCGCGCCAGCTTTGCGATGCCAATCAGGCACCGCTGGAGTACGTCCAGGTTCCCAACAGCGGCGCCTGTTTCCGTATCCTGCTGAGACGGCCCGAATCGGGGGAAGTGGCCGCCACGACCGACAAGCGGGCGGCGAAGGCCCGGCGCACGCCCGGAAAACGAATGACAGCTGACTCCAGAGGACAGCGATGAGCGAAATGTGCGCATTGGTAGTCGACGACGAGCCCGATCTGCGGGAGCTCCTCGACATGACCCTTACCCGGATGGGCCTGGACGTCGAAACCGCCGAGGATCTGTCGACGGCAAGGCGCCTGCTGGCCAACGGCACCGACTATGCCTTCTGCCTGACCGACATGCGCCTGCCCGACGGCAACGGGATCGATCTGATCCGCCATATTCAGCAGCATTACCCGGATCTGCCGGTGGCGATGATCACCGCTCATGGCAATATGGAATCGGCCATCGAGGCCCTCAAGGCCGGGG
>CAZSGS010000364.1:0-3028 GCA_964606365.1 uncultured Wenzhouxiangella sp.
GCTACGGCCGAGGGGCGCAACACGCGAGATGCGGCTTCTCCGGCAAAACCCTTCGGGACGGGCCTTTGCGGGGTCTCCGCCCCGTTTCGGCTCGCTCATTTGGAACAACCAAACCACACTCGCCGAAGCCGGAACGGAGCCTCCCGCAAAGACCCGTCGCGCCCGCGCAGAGTTGTTCAGAGGTTCCCTAGAAGTTCAATCCTCCTGCAAAGAGTCGAATCGTTCGGCGAGAAAGTCGATCAGCTTGCGCACTGCCGGAAGCAGGCCGCGGCGTGACGGGAAAACGGCGTGGACGATCTCCCGTGGCGGGGCCCATTCCTTCAGAACGCGCACGAGCCGGCCATTGGCGAGTTCGTCGGTCATCATCATCGTTGGCAGCTGGACGACGCCGACCCCGGCTACTGCCGCGATTCGCAGCGCCGCCATACTGCGAGTGACCAGACGGGGGTGGTGTTCGATTCTTGCTTCGCGCCCCTCGACATCCAGCAGGTGCCAGAGGTGACGATCCTGCGAGCGGCCGAGCGCGAGGCTGGGCAGGTCGACCAGGTCGCCGGGCACTTCGGGATCTCCGTGTTCTTCGAGTAGGACCGGTGAGGCCACCAGGCTCTGTCCGCGATCAGTGAGGCTGCGCAGGATCAGGTCGCTGTCTTCCAGCGGCGGCGGCCGAACCCGAATTGCGAGGTCGAATCCTTCTTCGATGACGTCCACACGGCGGTTGGTGGCCTCGAGATGAAGGGTTACAAGCGGGTAGCGGCGCTGATATTCGGACAGCATGCCGGCGACACGAGCATCGAGCAGGGCAATCGGACAACTGATGTGCACCACCCCGCAGGGTTCGGATCGCATGGCCTCGATGGCGTCCTGCGCCGTTTCGGCCTGGACGAGCATGGCCCGGCAGTGGGTGTAGTAGATCCGGCCGATTTCAGTCACGGATACGTGTCGGGTGGAGCGGTTGAGCAGGCGCACACCAAGCTGTTCCTCCAGCCGGGCGATGCGGCGACTGAGCTTGGACTTGGGCTCGCCCAGGGCGCGCCCGGCCGGCGCAAAGCCGCCGTGATCGACAACCTTGGCGAAGTAGTAAAGATCGTTCAGGTCCTGCATGCCCGCATCGTTCCGAATATGGAACGGACAGTATGAATTTTGCCTACTACCGCATCAAGTGTTCTCAAATCAGAATGTCCTCCAACGTTCAATCCCTTGTGATCGAAGGAGGTCAAGATGAAACGCATTACCGGAATCTACAGCGCGCCCCCGCGCCACTGGGTGGGTAACGGTTTCCCCGTCCGGTCTCTTTTTTCATACCAGTCGCACGGCCGCCATGTGAGCCCCTTCCTGTTGCTCGACCACGCCGGACCGATGACTTTTGAGCCGGCCGAGCAGCCGCGCGGAGTCGGTGAGCATCCGCACCGGGGCTTCGAGACGGTGACCATCGTCTATAGCGGCGAGGTCGAGCATCGCGATTCCACCGGCGCCGGTGGGCGGATCGGCCCGGGCGACGTGCAGTGGATGACGGCCGGGGCCGGCATCCTGCACGACGAGTTTCACTCCGAAGCCTTTACCCGTAACGGCGGCACCCTGGAGATGGTGCAGTTGTGGGTAAACCTGCCGAGCGAGCGCAAGATGACCGAGCCGGGCTATCAAACCCTGCTCGATGCCGAGATTCCGCCGGTGACGCTACCTGACGGAGCGGGTGTTGCAAGAGTGATCGCTGGCGAGCTCGATGGTCGCAAGGGCCCGGCGCGCACGCACACGCCGATGCACGTCTGGGATCTTCGGCTCGAGCGCGATCGTCTCGCCAGGCTCGAATTACCGGAAGGCTGGAACTCAATGCTCGTTGTCCTGCACGGGACCGTCCAGGTCAACGCCAGCGAGATCGCCCGCGAGGGTCAGTTGGTCACGCTGGATCCGCAAGGCGAGAGCGTGCTGCTGGAAGCGAACAGCGAAGCCGCGGTTCTGCTCCTGTCCGGTGAACCGATCGACGAACCAGTTGTGGGCCACGGTCCGTTCGTGATGAACACCGGCGAGGAAATCCGGCAGGCGCTTCGCGACTTCTCGTCCGGGCAGTTCGGCCGGATTCCCGCCTGATTTCAACGATCTTGGCCGCGGCGCTTGCCGCGGCTATCACTACGCCCGCAAGGGCAACCACTCAACGAAAGGAGAAACGCCATGGCACAAGCATTCACCTACAACCGACTCGACCGGGACAATGCCGCCGTGCTGCTCGTCGATCATCAGACGGGCCTGCTGTCGCTGGTGCGTGACATCGATCCCGACAAGTTCAAGAACAACGTATTGGCACTGGCCGATCTGGCGAAGTACTTCGGGCTGCCAACGATTCTTACGACCAGTTTCGAGGACGGACCCAACGGGCCGCTGGTGCCGGAACTGAGGGAAGTCTTTCCCGATGCGCCCTACATTGCGCGTCCCGGCCAGATCAACGCCTGGGACAACGAGGATTTTGTCGAGGCCGTGCGCGCCACCGGCAAGAAGCAGTTGCTCGTTGCCGGCGTCGTTACTGAAGTTTGCGTCGCCTTTCCCGCGCTCTCGGCGCTCGAAGAGGAATTCGAGGTCTTCGTCGTCACCGACGCTTCGGGCACCTTCAACGAGATCACTCGCCACTCGGCCTGGGATCGCATGTCGGCAGCCGGCGCCCAGTTGATGACCTGGTTCGCCGTGGCCTGCGAACTGCACCGCGACTGGCGGCGAGACATCGAGGGTCTGGGAACGCTGTTTTCGAACCATATTCCCGACTATCGCAACCTGATCAACAGCCACGCGAAGTTCACCGGGGGCTGAAGTTGTCTGCTCCATGGCCATGGGCGCGAGCGGCGCATGGCGTCGCCCGCGATCCTTCGAGTGGCATGGTATTCGTCCCGGCTTGTCGCAGCGCGACAGCCGGGATGCGATGGCGCTACCAGCCCCGACAGCGTGCCACTCGCTCGATATTCTCGCCGTCTGAGCCGACCATCCACATCTCCTCGAATTGCCCGGCGGTCGCGCAGGCGTGGTTGGGCAGGATGCGCAGTCG
>CAZSGS010000365.1:0-3018 GCA_964606365.1 uncultured Wenzhouxiangella sp.
CGCCGAGGTCACGAATCCTTCAGGGCCTCGCTCGCCGTCGACCACCAGGGTCTTTCGGTGGTTGGCCTTGAAATTGAGCATGGCCAGGTAGGTCCGGAGCGTGACCTTGCCTTCGCCCACGGGATTGGGCAGCCAGCCACCCTGGTGCCCGTTGCCGAACCAGCGGCAGCAGATCCGCCACAGCGCCGACCAGGCCGGGTTGGGGTCGCGCAGGCGCGTGAGATCGGTCTCGATCACGCCGATGCCGGCCTGCTCGAGTTGCGTGAACAGCGGCTGTTGTACGCCGTCGTATAGGTCGTTGAACGGATCGGTGATCAGCGTCGCCTCCAGGGCGCCGTGCGTGCGCCGCTCGGTCGTCATGGCCTCGACCAGCTCGCTCGAGAGCGCACGATAGCCGTCGCCGCCCTTGCCGGCAAAGGCGTTGACCAGGAAGAAGTCGCTGACCACCAGGGTGTCGGCGCGCTCGATCATGGCGAAGGCCGCATCGAAGATCTCGCGTTCGTTGTGCTGCTGCCCCTCGGCATCGAGCCAGGTCGAGTCGGCGTGGAAGCGCAGGTTCGCGACCGGTCGCCACTGTCCGGCAAAGTTCAGGCCCTCGGGCAGCGGCTTGACCTGGTGCCAGACGATCGTGGTGAGGTAGGCCAGCACCAGTACGGCCAGCGCATAAAGCATTGGCCGTTTCCATCGTCTCCGCTGCAGCGGCTGTGTCGAGTCTCCCATGCGCGGGGATTATGGCCGATTCCGCCCGGCCAGGCGAGCCGGGCGGCGGGACGATTCGATGGCCGGGTAGTGCTTGAATACACGGCTTTCGTCGTCCCCGCCGAGCAGGATCACGTCGTAGGCCATCCGGCGATGATCGATTGCCATGCCCGACCGACCTCTACCGTCGGCGTCGGTGACTGGTCCGTGCAGGCGGCAGTCATCCCGAGCGAAATGACGGCGATCGCCGTTGCGATTGCGTTGCGAGCTCTCATGCTTGATTTCCTTCGGGTTCATGGCGGTCGGGCAGGCCGCGGCCGTGCCACAGGTAGTAGATTGCCGGCAGCACCAGCAGGGCGGAAAGCCACACGGCGAACACGCCGCCGACCATCGGGGCGGCGATGCGCTGCATGATTTCCGAGCCGGTGCCGCTGGCCAGCATCACCGGCAGCAGGCCGAGGAAGACGGTGGCCTGGGTCATGGTGATCGGGCGGATGCGCTTGAGCGCGCCGTCGACGATGGCCGACCGGAGGTCGGCGCGCGTGATCGAGGTCTTACCCAGCGCGGCACGCACCCGCCAGGCCTGGTTGAGGTAGACGAGCATCAGCACGCTGACCTCGGCCGCCAGACCGGCCAGGGCGATGAAGCCCACCGAGACGCCGACCGAGAAGTCGTAGCCGAGCAGCCACATCAGCCACAGGCCGCCGACCAGCGAAAGGGGCGCGATCAGCAGCACCATCACGACATCGACGACGCGATGGAAGGTCAGCATCAGCAGCACGACGATGATCGCCAGGGTGACCGGAATCATCAGTTGCATGCGTTCGGCGGCACGCTCGAGATACTCGTACTGGCCGCGAAAGGCGAACGTGTAGCCGGCCGGAAAATCGATCGATTCGGCGATCTCGGTCCGCGCCGAGTCGACCCAGGCGGCCAGATCCTCGGTGTCGAGCTCGACGAAGACGATGCCCGCCGGCCGGGTGTTTTCGGTGCGGATGCGCGGCGGACCGTCCTCGATGCGGATGTCGGCGATTTCACCCAGCGGGATGTGGGTGCCCCTGGGCGTGACCAGCGGAAGCTGCCGCAGATCGTCGGGCGAGTCCCGGAAATCGGACAGGTAGCGCAGGTTTACCGGAAAACGCTCCAGGCCTTCGACCGTCTCGGTGACATCGGCGCCGCCGATGCCGTAGCGCACGGTGTCCTGAACGCCGCGGATGTCGAGTCCGTGGCGGGCGGCCGCGCTACGGTCGATGTCGACGGTGACGTAGCGCCCGCCGGTGGGTCGGTCGGCGAAGGCGCTTGCGGTGCCGGGCAGGGCGCCGACCTCGTCGGAGATGCGGCGCGCCAGGCGCTCGATCTCGCCCAGGTCCGGGCCGGTGACGAGAATCCCGACATCGGTCTGGATGCCGGTCTGCAGCATGTCCAGGCGCGTCTGGATGGGAAACACCCAGGCGTTGGTCAGGCCGGGAAACTGCAGCATGGCGTCGAGCTCGTCGATGATTGTCTGCGTGGTCGTGCCGGCCGGCCATTCGTCCCTTGGCTCGAGGGTGATGAAGCTCTCGATCATTGTCAGCGGCGCCGGATCGGTGGCGGTCGCGGCGCGCCCGATCTTGCCCATCACGCGTTCTACCCGGGGATGCTCGGCGATCATCCGGTCGGTCTGCTGTAGCAGCTCGCGCGCCTTGTCCGGGCTGATGCCGGGCAGGGTGGTCGGCATGTACATCAGGCTGCCCTCGTCGAGCTCGGGCATGAACTCGCTGCCGATGCGGCCGGCCGGCCAAAGCGTGCTGATGGCGAGCACGACCGTGATCAGCAACACCGGCCAGGGGCGGCGTGTGCACAAGTCGATCAAGGGCCGGTAGGCCCGCTCGAGCCACCTCGACACCGGACTGCGTGAGCCGTTGCCGGTCCCGAGTCCCTGGTTCCGGGTCCCGGGCCGAATGAAGTAGCCCATCAGCACCGGCACCAGGGTGATCGCCAGTCCGGCAGCGGCGGCCATGGCATATGTTTTCGTGAACGCCAGCGGCGCGAACATGCGCCCCTCCTGGGCCTGAAGGGCGAACACCGGCAGAAAGCTCAGGGCGACGAGCAGCAGGCTGAAGAAGATCGGCCGGCCGACTTCAAGCGTGGCTTCCTCGATCAGCGGCCAGTGCGGGTCACCGGGCCGGTGTGTTTCGAAGCGGCGGTGCACGTTCTCGATCAGCACGATGGCGGCATCGACCATCACGCCGATGGAGATCGCGATGCCGCCGAGCGACATGATGTTGGCGTTGATGCCCTGGTGATACATGATCACGAAGGCGGCCATCACGCCCAGCG
>CAZSGS010000366.1:0-1043 GCA_964606365.1 uncultured Wenzhouxiangella sp.
TCCTGGCTGGCTTGTTCAATTTTACCATCGATTTTTTTTATCTGATTTTTCTTCGTCACCGCTGGCAACTGCTGGCCATCCTGGTCGGCATCGTGCTCGCCCGGGGCATGCGCAACGACACGCGCTGGGGCGACATCGCCCACGAAGTCTTCCTGGGCAAGGGCATCGTGCTGCTGGTCGGCGGGCTGTTGATCGGCTGGTTGTCCGATCCCGCGGGCCTGAAATCCATCGAACCGCTGTTCATGGATCTGTTCAAGGGGATCCTGGCGATCTTCCTGCTCGAGATGGGCCTGATCGCCGCCGCGCGGGCCGGCAGCCTTCGGCGCTACGGGCTTTTCCTCATCGGCTTCGGTATCGTGATGCCGCTGTTCGGCGCGCTGATCGGGGCTTCGGCAGGCTGGTTGCTGGACATGTCCGAAGGCGGCACCATGCTGATGGCGGTACTCGCCGCGAGCGCCTCGTATATCGCGGTGCCGGCGGCCATGCGCATCTCGGTGCCCGAGGCCAACCCGACCCTGTCGCTGACCGCCTCGCTGGGCATCACTTTCCCGTTCAACGTGCTGGTCGGCATTCCGCTTTACTGGCGGCTGGCCGAATTCATGCACCAGACGCTATAGGCCCGAAGGAGACCAAGCGATGAGCATCCAGGAAGACTACCGGCGCAAGCTCCTGACGGTGATCACCGAGGCCGCGCTGGAGACACACCTCACGCGCGACCTCGATCAGCTCGGCGCGCCCGGCTACACCATTACCAACGCCCGCGGGCGCGGCCAACGCGGCGTGCGCCAGGCCAGCTGGGAAACCGACAGCAATATCCGCGTGGAAGTCATCTGCGACGACGAGACGGCAGACCGGATCGCCCGCCACCTCAGGGAGCGCTACTACGACAACTACGCCATGATCCTTACCTTGTCCGACGTGGAGGTGCTGCGCCCGGAGAAGTTCAAGCCGTGATCCGCCTGGACACCAGCGACGAGGACCTCCAACGCGCTGCGGCGTTGCTCGCCCGCGGCGAACTCGTCGCCGTACCCACCGAAACCGTC
>CAZSGS010000366.1:1053-3008 GCA_964606365.1 uncultured Wenzhouxiangella sp.
ATTTTCACGAATTCCGCCAAATCCACCTGACCGTCATGGCCGCCGACGCCGCCGACCCGCACGCCGTACGCCGCATCTTTGCCGCCAAGGGCCGTCCGCTCGACCACCCGCTGATCGTCCACCTGCCCGGCGTGGAGGCCATGGATCAATGGGCCGCGCAGGTGCCCGAATCGGCTCGCCGCCTGTCCCGCGCTTTCTGGCCCGGCCCGCTGACCCTGATCCTGCCCCGGGCCGAGCAGGTCCCGAACGAGGTTACCGGCGGGCAGGAAACGGTCGGCCTGCGCGTGCCAGGCCACCCGGTCACGCTCAGGTTGCTCAAGCTCCTGGGCCGGGCCGTCGCCGCCCCCTCGGCCAACCGCTTTGGCCGCATCAGCCCGACGACCGCCGAGCACGTCGTCAGTGAGTTCCGGGGACGCGACAGCGTTGCCGCCGTCATCGACGGCGGCGCCTGTGAAGTCGGCGTGGAGTCGACCATCGTCGACTGCACGGGAGACCACCCGCGCGTTCTGCGTCCGGGCATGATCGGCCTCGAACAACTCAGCCAGGTACTCGGCGAGCGCCCCATCCTGGCCCATGAATCGGAAGGCCCGAGGACCTCCGGCCGATTGCCCTCGCACTACGCTCCGGAGACCCGGGTCGAGCTGGTCGACGCCGGCGTTCTGCAAGAACCGGATCCAGCGGCGGCCGTACTGGCCCTGGACGGAACGCGGGATCCGGGCGGGTTCAAGGCCTGGCAGTCGCTACCCGCCGAACCGGGCGCCTATGCCCGGGGCCTTTACGCGGCACTGCGTAGACTCGACCAGATCGGCGCGGCACGTATCCTGATTCAGCACCCGCCGAGGGAAACCGGCTGGATCGCCGTCCACGACCGCCTCGTTCGAGCCGCAAGCCATTGACCCGGCGGCCGCGTGGATTGCCGCCGACTGGGTACTGAACGCGCCTCCAAGCCGCCGCGTCATCATCAGACCACGCGCATGAACGCCAGGCACGCAACCGCCAGGGCCAGCGTGGAAACGGCCAGGGCGGCCAGGCCCAGGCCATTGTGCGGGCGTACGCCCCGGCGCTCGTCGTGCCAGGAACCCTGCGAGACCCGGCAATGGCCGAGACAGTAGCCGCGGCGCGGCACGGTCCGGATCACCTCTTCGTCCACTCCAAGCCGGTCGAAATGGCGCCGAAGACGGGAAACCAGCACGGTCAGGGCATCGTCGCAGACATCGCCATCACCCCAGATGGCGTCCAGCAGATCACCCCGCCCAACGACTATGCCGGACTCGTAACTCAGCAAAACGGTGAGGAGCCGCGCCTCCCTGGGCGCCAAAAGGCGCCGCCTCCCGCCTCGCTCGAGCGTGCGTGCAGACGCATCGAAATGGATTGACAGCTGCCCGAGCAGCGAATCCCCCGGCGCGGACACCGGCATGATATCGAGCATGTCAATCCCTCCCTCAAGCGCACTGCATCACGCTTCCAATCTCCTTCTTTTAAACCTCCCGCGCCGGGATGGCAAGCATTTCGACAGGAAAAGCCGCGTATTCGAGGTCATCGTCCGACTGCGCCGAGGCGTCCCGATGATGGGAGTCGCGTCGCCAATGACCCTTGCACCGGCATCGACCGGAAACGGAGATTCACCATGAAGCGTATTCGCATCATCATCCTCGCCCTGCTGTTGCTGGGCGGCACCACCGCCGCCATGGCCCAGGATCACAGTCGTTCCACCGAACCGGGCTCGGTGCTCGCACTGACCGAAGTTCACGTCGAACCGGGCATGTGGAATGCCTACATGAACGACCTGAAAGCCAACTGGCGGCGCAGCATGGAAGCGCAGATCGAAGACGGCCAGGTTTCGAGCTACGGCATGTACGCCGTCGTTTCACCCAGGCAGGGCGAGCCCAACCTGATCCTGCGCGTCACTTACCCCAACTGGGCCACTTTCGACCGCGGCCCCGAATACTTCGAAG
>CAZSGS010000367.1:0-3008 GCA_964606365.1 uncultured Wenzhouxiangella sp.
TGGCGCGCATGGCGGGGACGCGGGACGGGTCGAGGCGATGCGGCGGAGCGGGCTCAGGCCCTGCGCGAGTGCGTGGAAAACGCGTGCCGAGGATCGGCCTTGGCGATTCGACCCGCTTGGCCTACCATGCCCGCCCGGGCGATTCGAGGTGAGCCATGGAAGCGGGCATTGTCGGTCTGCCCAATGTGGGAAAAAGCACGTTGTTCAACGCCCTGACGCAAGCCGGGGCCGACGCGAACAACTACCCGTTCTGCACGATCGAGCCCAACGTCGGCATGGTGCCCGTGCCCGACCCGCGCCTCGACCAGCTCGCGGCCATCGTCAAGCCCGAGAAGGTCATTCCGACGATGATGCAGTTCGTCGACATCGCCGGGCTGGTCGCCGGCGCGTCGAAGGGCGAGGGCCTGGGCAACAAGTTCCTGGCCCACATCCGCGAGACCGACGCCATCGCCCATATCGTGCGCTGCTTCGTCGACGACGACGTCACCCACGTCGCCGGCCGCGTCGATCCCGTATCGGATATCCAGACCATCGACACCGAGCTGTGCCTGGCCGACCTGGACGTGGCCGAGAATGCGCTCTACAAGATCGGCCGCCAGGCCAAGTCCGGCGACAAGGAAGCCGTCCGCCAGGCCGCGCTGCTCGAGCGCGTCGTCGCCCACCTGGGCGAGGGCAGCCCGCTGCGCACCTTCGAGATGGACGACGAAGAGCGCCGGACGCTCAGAACCTGGCAGTTCATCACCCGCAAGCCGGTGCTCTACGTCGCCAACGTTGACGACAACGCGGCCGAGGACAACGAACTCGTGCGCGCCGTGCGCGACCACGCCGCGGCCGAAAACGCCGAAGTGGTCGTGCTGTGCGCCGCCCTGGAAGCCGAGCTGGCCGAGCTCGACGAGGACGAACAGGCCGAGTTCCTCGCCGACCTGGGCCAGGACGAGCCGGGCCTGCATCGCCTCATCCGCACCGGCTACACCCTGCTCGATCTGCTCACCTTCTTCACCGCCGGGCCGAAGGAAGTGCGCGCCTGGACGGTCAAGAAAGGCTCATCCGCCCCCCAGGCCGCCGGGCGCATCCACACCGACTTCGAAAAAGGCTTCATCCGCGCCGAAGTCACCGCCTTCGAGGACTACATCGCCTGCAACGGCGAATCCGGCGCCAAGGCCGCCGGCAAGCTGAGGCTGGAAGGCAAGGAATACATCGTCCACGAAGGCGATGTCATGCATTTCCGCTTCAACGTCTGACGGGACTCGGACCACGGACCACGGACCTCCGACCGTCCCGAGTAGGTCGGGGCCGCGTCCCCGACGGACGACCTTTCGGATTGCTTCACGCCGCAACTACGCGTGCCCAGACCCTCGAACGTCGCCCGTCGCGGATGCGACCGCGACCTACGCCGATTGATCAACGCATGCGACCGCAGGTCGGGGCCGCGCCCCCGACGGACGAGATACCGGATCCGAACACCCGTAGCTATGTGCGCGGGAACCTGAGACGCATCCCGTCGCGGATGCGACCGCGACCTACGCCGATTGATCAACGCGTGCGACCGTAGGTCGGGGCCGCGCCCCCGACGGACGAGATTCCGGTCCTGAACACCCGTCGCTACGCGTGCAGACCCCCGAGAAGATGTCTGTGACTCGTCCTCCGAGCCTCGTCTGTTCCTGACACCTGAACCTCAAACGTACAACCAGAAATCGACGATCCGCTCCCCCCAGATCAAGGCAATCCACCCCGCCGCCGCCAGGTAGGGCCCGAACGCGATCGGCACCTCCTTGCCGCGCCGGGTGGCGATCATCAGCGCGATTCCGGCCACGGCGCCCACGAAAGACGCCAGCAGGATCACCACCGGCAACACCTGCCATCCCATCCAGGCGCCCAGGGCGGCGAGCAGTTTGAAATCGCCGTAGCCCATGCCTTCCTTGCCGGTCAGCAGCTTGAACAGGTGGAACACCGACCACAGCGCCAGGTAGCCGGCAATCGCCCCGACAACGGCGTCCTCCAGGCTGGCGAACAGCCCCAGCCACAGGTTGAGCCCCAGCCCCAGCCACAGCAGGGGCAGGGTGATCTGGTCGGGCAGCAGCTGGTGATCGAAGTCGATGCCGGTCGCGGCGATCAGCGCCCAGGTGAACACCAGCGCGGCTGCCGCCTCGGGCGTGGCCCCGAAATGCGCGACCACGGCCGCCGAAAGCACGGCGGTGACCAGCTCCACCAGCGGATAACGCCAGGAAATCGGCTCGCGACAGTGCCGGCACTTGCGCCCCAGCAGCAGCCAGCTGACCACCGGAATGTTGTCGTACCAGGCGATCGTCTGCCGGCATTTCGGGCAATGAGAGCGCTGCACGACCAGCCCCGGTGGCGCCGACTCGGCGTGGTCGATTTCCAGCAATTCCCGGCACTGGCAGCGCCAGTCGTGAAACAGCCGCGCCGGCAAGCGCAGGATCACCACGTTGAGAAAACTGCCCACCAACAGCCCCAACACAAAAACGGCGGCCGCAAGGACCGCCGGGGGCAATGCATTCAAGCTCTCAAGAAATTCCACTCGAATCTTCCCTCTGAAAAAAAAGGTCGTAAATCATTAGGTTACCGCCACTCGATCTTGGGCTCTTTATGAGACTGCGCGCAGTCCCGTAGATAGAGATTGATAAGGCTCTGATAGGGCAGATCCTTCTTTTCTGCGAGTTTCTTGAAGTAAGCGACGGTGTCCTCGTCAAGTCTTATCGTGACCTGCTTCTTGAGCTTCTTCGCATAGGGGTTATCTACGGACTCCGAAAAATCGTAATTGTCACGCATGTCTGTATCCTTGATAAATCTTACGCTCTCGCTTGTTCGCCTTACGGGCGGAGATGATTCGAATCGTGTCACCGTCTCTGACGCAATGGCATACAACCAGCAGCCGAGAATGGATGCTCGTTCCCAGGAGAGCGAATCGATCCTCCTCGTCAGAGTGATCCGGGTCTGCTATCAGCCGCCCGAACTCGTCCGAAAAAAGCAATTACATTGTATGTATT
>CAZSGS010000368.1:0-3006 GCA_964606365.1 uncultured Wenzhouxiangella sp.
CGAGATCGGCATGGAGCACAACCTGGGCCTGACCTGCGACCCCGTCGGCGGGCTGGTACAGATTCCCTGCATCGAGCGCAACGCCATGGGCTCGGTCAAGGCGGTCAACGCCATGCGCATGGCCATGGCCGGTGACGGCAAGCACCGCGTCAGCCTCGACAAGGTGATCAAGACCATGCGCGATACCGGCCGCGACATGAAATCGAAGTACAAGGAGACATCGCGCGGCGGGCTGGCGGTGAACGTGATCGAATGTTGAGGGCTCGGGACTCGGGACTCGCGGACTCGCGGACCACGGACCACGGACCACGGACCATATGACAGCTAACCTCCCGACTTTGCGGCTTGGCGTCCTGCTCTTCGCGGGGCTGCTTTCTCTTGGCCTCGCGGCGCAAACGATCTACATCTGGGAAGACGAAGACGGGATCCAGCATTTCACCGATCGCAAGCCGGTGACCGAGCGCGAGGTCACCGTCCAGCGCGCCCGGGCCGAGCCGCAGAAGTTGATCGACGTGCGCAAGACCGGCACCGAGCGCGATCCGGTCTGGCTGTTTCGCAATCGCATCCACGGGCCCGTGACCGTGCGCGTGTCCCTGGCCGAGGCGCGTAACGTGGTCAGCGAGCCGCGACTGCCCGCCAGCTTCGTGCTCGACGGGCGCCAGGAGCGGGAGCTGGTGACGATCGGGCCGCTGGAGAAGGGTCGGTCCTGGTCCTATCGTTTCAGGACGGCCGCCGTCCCCGGCCGTGACGGCGCCGGACACCGGCCCGATCGGCCCTACCGGCCGCCGCTGGCGGCGGGCAGCCGTTTTCGTATCGGCCAGGCCTTCGGCGGCGAGCACAGCCACAGCAGTGCTTCGGGGTTTCACGCCGTAGACATCCGGATGCCGATCGGCACACCCGTGCACGCCGCGCGTGCCGGCGTGGTGATGGATGTGGCCCGGTATTTCCACCGAGCCGGGGACGATCTCGAGCGCCACGGCCCGCGCGCCAACTACGTGCGCATTCTCCACGACGACGGTTCCATGGCGCTCTACGCCCATCTCGACTACGAGGGCGTCCACGTGCGCGAAGGCCGGCGGGTCGAGCGCGGTCAACGCATCGGCAGCTCCGGCAACACCGGCTACAGCACCGGCCCGCACCTGCATTTCGCCGTGCAGGTCAACCGCGATATGGAACTGACATCGGTGCCCTTCGAGTTCGAGGGCGGCAACGGCGAGGCCATTGCCCCGAAGCCGGGGCAATGGCTCGAAGTGGATTAGAGCGCCCTTCAGTCGCAGTCGGCCAGCTGCGGGGTGGCGATGCGCTCGATCGGGTAGTCGCCGGAGCCGTATTCGTCAAGATTGGAGTCGAAGTAGACATGGCCGTCACCTTCCGGTCCAAAACGCAGTTCCAGTTGGCCCCAGGCAGTGCGTTCGATTTCCTCGGCATCGAACGCTTCGCCGTAGCGCGTTCCGACGGGCTGGTGCAGATCGATGGTGGCTCGGTAGGGATGTTCGGGTGGCGGGCTCGTCAGGATTCCCAAGTCTTCCAGTGTGCCCTGGCCAACCATCCAGGCTTGTTCACCTGAATCGTCGGGCTTGTAAGTGAACCAGTAGACGACAGCGCTGTTGTCGGGCAGCGCTTCGACAAGGAATCCCTCGCCCGAGCGTTGCGGGCTGTACCAGGCGCCGGAAACCTGCTCGAATGGCGGGTGAAGGCTGCCGTTGTTACAGGTGGTGCCGGCCAGCTGCGACAGACGCTCGTACTCGCGGCGATCGGAAAGGCTGTTGCCGAAGCAGTTGAGCGGCGGCGGGTAGGGGCTCAAGCAGATGTCGGAGGTCTCGTCGGTGATGTAGACGCGTTCGGCCATGACACGGTCGCTGTCGAGTCGGTCGATGCGGAAGCTGCCGCGATCCTCGATCGCCTCCGGGTCCTCATCCGGCAGACCCGTGTCGAACTTTCCTTGGGTGCGCAGGAGTTCGCGCCACGATGCGCTGTGCGCGTCGGCGGTTTGCGCGCCGACCAACCACTGCTGGCGGCCGTGTTCGTCGAAGGTGAAGAAGTAGTTGAGCATCGTGCCGTTGTCGAGCATGTGAGCGGCGATGCCCTCGCCGCTGCGGGACGGGGCGTACCAGCTGCCGCTGATCGAGGGATCGATGGGCTGGCGTTCCTTCGACAGGCAGTTCTCGAATTCTCCGCCCACGTGGCGGCTCCGTAGCCAGTCGCGAAACTCGACGCTCTCGGGTACCAGCCAGTCGTTCCAGCACAGGTTGATGCCGCCACCCCAGCGGCCGGGGCCGTTGTGCGGCATGAAATTGCCGTCCATCAGCGAACTCGGCAACTCGCCCGAAAAGCGGTTGTCGGAAAGGTCGAGGAACTCTCCGAAGGGGAATCCGGGGCCTTCCAGCAACGCCAGCGGCAGGCCCTCAAGGCGGTTGTTGGCCAGGTTCAGCCAGACCCGCCGCGGCCAGTCCGGCGGCACCTCGCCTTCGAAGTCGTTGCGCGAAAGATCCAGGTACCAGTTGCTGCTCGGGGGTCCGCCGGAAATCTGGCTCGCCACCGCGCTCGATTCGGTCGGCAACGATCCCTCGAAGCGGTTGTTGGAGAGATCGACCCGGCCGGGGGAGCCCGGCAGTTCATCGAGCGGCCCGCCCAGACGGTTGTCGCTGAGATCCAGCCGGTCGTGGACGATCTCGAAGATGCGCGTATCCAGCGTGCCGGAGAGATTGTTGCCCGGCAGGTCCACGTTGTGCACGAGGTCGCGATCGAGGTCACCCCGAAACCGGCATTCCACGCCGTACCAGTCGCAGGGATCGCTGCCGGGCTGCAGCCAGCCGGCGTTTCGGTGCCATTCATCGCCATTGGCCGCCTGGTAAAAGGCCTCGAGAACGGCGCGCTCGTCATCGGTCACGCTGGCGCCGGCCGGCGCATTCAGTGCCAGGGCCAGCGCAACAGCGCCGATCGTTTGGTGGCTTGTGACCATCATTGCGCTGTTCCTTGCGGACACTCGGCCAGCATCGGGCGGGC
>CAZSGS010000369.1:0-373 GCA_964606365.1 uncultured Wenzhouxiangella sp.
CGAAAGATAGGCGTTGCCGCCATTCTGGCCGGAGTTTGCATAGAGTCGGCCGCGCAGGGTCACTTCCGAGCCGGTGCCGTTGCAGTACACGCCGCCGCCGCCCCAGGTATCGCCGCCGACGGTATAGTCGCCGTTGAGTTCGATGATCGAGCTGGCGTCGATCGACAGGTAGCTGCCACTGGCAACGAACACGCCGCGTATGACGTGGTCGCCCACCCGCGTGTTCTCCAGATAGACCTCCCCCGCGTCCCGCACGAGGATTCCGGTCTCGGCCGAATGGATGTTGAGGCGGCGCAGCGTGACCACCGACTCGGCCTGTGAACTGGTCTCGACGATGACCGAGGCGCCCGTCGTGTTGCCGAAGTTGGTTCTC
>CAZSGS010000369.1:383-3000 GCA_964606365.1 uncultured Wenzhouxiangella sp.
CTGGTAAAGCAGTCTGAATAGCCGCCGGCGATGGTGAGGTTGCCGGCCGTCGCTGATGACCAGTCGGTCAGCGTCACCTTGCCGCCGGATCCGGCATAGCTGATGGTGCTGGTCAGGCGGATTTCGTCGGATTGGGATCCGTTGAACGCCGCCGAAAGCAGGGCGGCACCCAGCGATGGATGGACGTTCGAGCCGGTGCAGGCGGCCGAGGAGCCGACCCAGAACGTGGCCGACCAGGCCGGGGCGGTGAGCAGGGCGAGGCACAGGGCGAGGGCGCGAAGCGAGATTTTCATTGTCATTCCGTCGAGTCGGTTTTGGACGCTTATGGGGGGAGTCGGAAATGGGCGGGGAAATGTGACACGGGTACGTCCGAGATTTCAGGGTTCGGGAAGAGCAGGGGGTTCGGGGTTCCGGCGGTAGCGTCCGGTTGGTGCGGGGCGGCGGCGCCGCGTTGTTTGGTCGAGGCCCGCGTAGGTCGCGGTCGCATCCGCGACGGACGACGTTGGAGGGTCTGTTCGCGTGTGAGCTACGTGTGTCCTGGTCCGAAAGGTCGTCCGTCGGGGATGCGACCCCGACCTACGGTCCCGTGGTTTCCGCACCACGGCCCACGAGTGTCCCGTTCAGCCTGACTTCAGCCAGGTCTTGGTACAAAGTGTCCACGCGGAGCGATTTGCCGCCAAGGAGGCAAAGCCATGAAAACCCTGACGACCCTGTTTCTCACAACCATTCTGGCCCTGACGGTGGGCTGTAGCGCGACCGGGCAGGCGCGGGCGGCCGACGACGGCTACTTCAGCCAGGCCGAGCTCGATTCGATGCTCGCACCGGTGGCGCTGTATCCCGACAGCGTGCTCTCGCACGTGCTGATTGCGGCGACGTATCCGCTCGAAGTCATCCAGGCCGCGCGCTGGTCGCGCGAGCATCCGGGCCTGCGCGGCGAGGATGCCGTCGCCGCGGCGGACGGCTATGACTGGGATCCCAGCGTGCAGGCCCTGGTGGCCTTCCCCGACCTGCTCGAGCGCATGGACGAGGACCTGGACTGGACCCAGGATCTCGGCGACGCGTTCCTGGCGCAGGAAGACGACGTGATCGCCTCGATCCAGTACCTGCGCTCGGAGGCCTATTCAAAGGGTCATCTCAGGAGCAACGACCGGGTCAAGGTGGTGCGCGAGAAGGAGTACATCTACATCGAGCCGGCGCGCACCCGCGTGGTGTACGTGCCGTACTACGATCCGCGCGTGGTCTACTCGAGCTGGCGCTGGTCCAGCCATCCGCCGCGCTACTGGCATCGCCCGAGCGGCTACAACGTGAGCATCGGTTTCCACTGGGGGCACGCGTATTCGATCCGGCCGAGCTTCTACTTCAGCTCTTTTCACTGGCCGACCCGACGGGTCGTGGTGGTCAACCATCACCACCACTACTATCGGGATCATCGCTTCAGTTCAGGTCGTGAAGTGGCCCGGTTCAACGAAGCGCGTCACTGGAAGCACAACCCCAAGCATCGCCGCGGGGTGAGCTACCGCGGCCGGGTGGAGCAGACCCGGTTCGTCGACAACAGCCGTCCGGCTTCGGCCTCGACGCGTTCGGCTGCGGCCACTCAGCGCACGGCGGCTCGCTCCGATCGACGTGAATGGGCGGCCGAGCGCCGATCCGGCGTCCGGTTCGACCGCAATGTCCAGACGCGTTCGCGCGCCACGTCGAGAGCGGATCGGGTGGCCGAGTTGCGCGGCAGTGATCGGGGCGAGTCGCGGGTTGAAAGCCGCGATCGCGGCAGCAGCCGGACCGAGGCGCGCAGCGTCCAGCGTGCCGCCGCCGGTGAGCAGCGCGAGCGCAGCCGCAGCGTGACCGGGAGCGCGCCGGAACGCGCCGGTTCGCGCGCTCGCTCCTCGGAGTCGGCGGCGACGCGGGCGTCCGGCAGCCGTGCCGGGCGCGTCAGCGAGTCGCTGCGCAGCGGCGGTTCGAGCGCTCGCGACTCGGCTTCCGGCCGCTCGCGGGGCGTCGAGCGCTCGTCCTCGCGTTCGTCATCGGAGGCGAGCAAGGCTCGGAGCGCCCGGTCCGAGCGTTCGAGTTCGCGTTCATCGGTTGCGGTGCCGCGCGGGCTGACCGTGCGCTCGAGCAGCGCCCGCGAGCGTTCATCCGCGCCGTCGCGCAGCAGCCGCTCTTCTTCGCTGTCGTCGCGCGGCGCCGCGTCCGGGCCGAGCCGACAGTCGGCGCCCAGCCGCTCGAGCAGCCGCGAGTCGGCGCCGTCGCGTTCGGCGCCGCGGACACGCTCGTCCGCGCCGAGTCGGGATTCCAGTGCCTCGACGTCGAGCCGTGGTTCACGCGCGTCGGCGCCGAGCCGCTCCTCGTCGTCCTCGGCCCCGTCGCGCAGTCGCGGCGCGAGCAGCACCCGTTCGTCGCGTGGTTCGGCATCGAGCCGGTCACGTGGGGGTGATTCCCGGCGCGGGGGTGGCGACGAACGACGGTAGAGTCTCTCGGGTTCCGGTTTCCGGATCCCGGACCCCGGAGCCTGGACCACGGATCACGGATCACGGGCACGCCTGCGTAGGTCGGCGTCGCATCGCCGACGGACGAGGTGAGAGGGTCTGATCACGCATGGCGACGCGTGAACAAGGCCGAA